>NZ_LIPN01000290.1 GCF_001418325.1 Streptomyces atriruber
ACTTTGAAGACACGACCTAGTGCTTCGCTTACGTAGCGGGGGTCGAGGTCCGGGAAGAGCAGGGCCTCGCCGACTGTGGTGGGACTCGCGGAGAGAGAGTGCGCGCAGAGCATATGCGCCAACTCGTGAGCGATGATGTGGTTCTGGTGGAGCGGGCCGGTCGTCGCCTCGACGATGATGAAGTCACCATCCCTCGTGGCGATCCACATGCCGCACGGAGACCCTACCCCCAGAGCAGCGGAGACGACGTGGATGGGACGGCCCCGTTCTCTGCCCAACTGATCAATGAGCAGGCTGAGATCGAACTCGGCAGGTAAGTCCAGGTCATCCAGGACTGCTTCGGCGTTGAGGCGAAGACGCCGTCGCTCCCTCCTGCGCGACCACCAAGGGGGCATCACCACGCGCGGAATCATGCGGCCCCTACGCGTTCCCGCTCGCTCTCGGCCAGGAGAGCTGTTCGTGGCGGCACGTCAGCCTCCACCAGATGCCGACCACTTCCGCATGCCCCGCCATGGCGAGCTGCGTTCTGAGTCATCCCGCCCTTCCAGTCCTCTCAACTGACTGATCAGGCTAGCAATATTGCGACGGCTGAAGGAGACAAGTTGTTGGTGCGCAAGGCGAGGCTGCACGTATCCACGTCCTTGAGCGCTTGCGGGAGCGTCGACTGTTCGTCGATCGCTTCCGCGCCTTCGAGGTCCGGGAAGTGGTTGACGCCAAAGTGCCTGGCCAAGGCCTCCGGATGTGTCTGGTCAGGGTTCCCCTTCCGCCCCGTCCACAGCTGTCGCGTTATAGGTGGAGCTGACGGTCGTCTCTCCTGCCGTGGGGATGATCGCGGTCGCCATGTCTTCGCAGGACGGCGACCATCCGTCTTTGGCTGGCCTCGAGAGAAGAAGTTGGCCGATTTTCGCTGTGACGGTTCGACGGGGCCCGTCGCAGGTACCTGCGTAGCAGCGTCGCTGATCAACCACTCCCTTCGCTTTGAGTTGTCAAAACCATCGCGCATGGCAGCGAGTTGCGAATGGCGGTGACGTAAAGCCGCTCTGGCAGGGCCTGGGGCGGTCGATGGGGGCCACGTCAGACATCAGCTCACTCAGATGCTCTGAGTGCTTGCCCAAGGCCCCGGCCGGAGATCAGCTGCACATAAATAGTGCAGCGGGTGGAACGCAGGGGTCGGCGTGCTCCGAGGTATGAACGGAGTACGGGCAGTCCTGAGGACGCTTGGTGATCACGAATGCCCTGAAGTTCGACCGGCGTCGACGGCCCCGTCGTGGCGGTCTTCCCGAACCAGCGGCATCGTGGTGGACCGGCTGCCCACCCCTTGCGCCATGTTCGGCGACGCTGCCGGTCAACTGGGCGATATGGGCGGGTGGTTGGGTGTGCGCGTGAGCTGGGGGCCAGGCAAAGGCTCACCAGGAGGACGTGTGCACGACCAGTTCTTCCCTGCAGGCGCCGTTCCCGCACCGTGGACCTTCTCGCGGGTGGTGGCGGTTCGGCCTTGGCGTTCCCGCCAGGGCGCCACCGGAAGAACAGGGGGAGTGCAGTGGTGGCACCGGACGAGTGGAAGTCGCGCAGGCGTTGGATTGGCCCCGAGAGGCAGCAGGTCAGTCTGGCCCTCGCGGGTCAACTGGTGGGGTTATCGCCGCAGTGGGTCAGCGCCAATTCGCCTCGCGGTCGGCGGATCACTGCACTCTCGGCTGCCCTCCCGTCCGAGCGCGGCAATCCGTGCGCCCAGGAACGGGCTACGCGCCGTCGTCGCCTTCGCGCAGGGAGCGAATCATGCTCTGCAGGCTCCGGAACGCGCCTGCCTGCTCGGCCTCGGTCATGCCCGCCAGCATTCTCACCTCGACCGACCGGACCGCCACGGTCGCCTTCTCCAGGCTTTGTCGGCCGCGGGGCGTGAGCCGCGCGGGAAGGACCTTCCCGACGGACGCCTCCGCGGGCCTGGTCACCTGGCCGTCTCGTTCCAGGGCCTGGAGCAGCACGTTCATCGTCTGCCGTGTCACGAACGCGCCACGCGCGAGCTCGGAGTTCGACAAGCCGGGCCGTTGGGCGAGCAGTTCGAGGCAGGAGTAGTGCGTGACGCTCATCCCGAGCGGCCGCAGCACCTCCTCCATGGCTGCGCGCAGGGCGCTCGAAGCCTCCTTCAGCAGGTAGCCCAGTGACTTGTCCAGGTCGACGCCGACACCCTTTTGACTCATGTCAGGATTCTGACATACGTTGGCCTGTGTCAGTAATCTGACATGAAGAGAAGGAGCATCATCATGCCCGTCACCGGCCCCGACTTCATCTCGCTCCAGGCGCGCGACCTCGACGCTTCGCAGGCGTTCTACGAGCAGTACCTCGGCCTCGTCCGCTCGAAGGCCGGACCGCCGCACGCCGTCGTCTTCGAGACGAAGCCGATCGCGTTCGCACTCCGCGAGGTCATTCCCGGCACCGATCTCTCATCCGTCGACCAGCCCGGCATCGGTGCCGCGATCTGGCTCCACGCCACCGGCGTCCAGGCCATCCACGACGCTCTCGTCGCCGACGGCCACACCATCGTCTCCGCACCGATGGACGGCCCCTTCGGCCGGACCTTCACCTTCGCCGATCCGGACGGCTACCACGTCACGCTCCACGACCGCACCTGACGAGCCGCCCCTCACTCGAACGAAACGATGCCTCTCACATGTCACGTGACGCATTGACCCCCGGGCGGCATCGCGGTTGCATGCCTGGGGGTCCTCCGGTGGGGAGCCGGAGGCGAGACGTATCGCTGACTGGGGGGAAAATGAGGAGAAGCACGAACCGGGGCACCGCCAGACGCGTCCGGGGCGTCTTATGCGCGGCGGTCGTGGTGTGCGCGGTCACCACGGTGCTGCCCGGAGCCGCCTCGGCCGAGTCCGGGGGTGTCGCGCGCGACAGCGCGGTCGGTGTCGAGAGGGTCAGTGTCGCGGGTGACGGCACTCAGTCCGACGGGGACTCCACCGGTGGCGCGATCACGACGGACGGCCGCCGCGTCGTCTTTTCGTCGTCGGCGAAGAACCTCCTGCCCGGCAACACACCGGGAGGCGAGAGCGTGTACCTGCGCGACCAGCCGTCTGGGCAGCTCAAGCGCGTGGGCACCGCCCCGATCCAAGCCCCGGTGATCAGTGGTGACGGGGAATATGCCGCCTATTGGGTGCTGCTGTTCAGGGACACCAAGGTCAAGCTCGCGCAGTGGACCGCGGGCAGTGCGATCGGCCTCAACTGCGATGCCCTCAACTGCAGTCAGCCGTCGCTGAGCGGTGACGGCCGCTACGTCGCCAACGTCGCCACCATCGGTCGGCCCTCGACCAGCCAGCGCATCGACGTTTGGGACTGGCAGGCCAACACCAAGCAGGAACTCGCCTGGTTCGACCACACTGCCCCTTCCCGGCCGTCCATCAGCGGTGATGGCCGCTTCGTCGCCTACCAGGACGGCAAGGCCGGGAACGTGTTCCTGTGGGACCGGGATCACGGCTCCATCTCGGGTCCGATCGAGGGCCCGGCCACGGAGGCGAGCATCGTCCAGATCAGCGAGGACGGCAGCAAGGTCGTGTACCTCTCGGGCTCCGACACCTACGTCCACGACGTGAGCTCGGGCACCGCTCAACAGGTGCCGAACGTAAAAGGCCTGGCCATCGATCCGGGCGGCGACCATCTGCTGTACGCCCCCCATGACACGACCGGACCGTCGCTCATCCTGCGGGACCTGAGCGCGGGCACCGACGAGGTCGTATCGAACCAGCCCGCCTCGGCCGGGGTCGACGCGGTCAGCGCCGGCGGGCGCGACGTGGTCTTCCGGTCCACGGCCGACGACATCGTGCCCGGCGACACCAACGGCAAGTCGGACGTGTTCGTCCGTCACCTCTACTGAACGGTCCCGCTGCCGCGTCCACGGTCCGCTCCGTGGCCTCGTCGAGCTCCACCTTGGTCACCGGGCGGGTGCCCGGGTTCGGTCGGGGCGAGGGACGCGGTGCGGATGGATGAGGACGAGTGTGGTGAGCACTGCGACGGCCGCGAGCGCCGCGGAGGCCGTGAGGACGGCGCGGGTGCCGTCCGCGACTGCCTGACTGCTTGTACCGGCGCCGCCGTGCAGGGCGAAGACCGCGCCCAGTGCCGCGGTGCCGACGCCGGCCCCGAGAGAGGCGAGGGTGGACACGGCCCCGGCGACCATGCCGACCCGCTCGGGTTCGGTGACCTGGACCGCCACGGCCATCACGGGGGCGCCGGCGATTCCGCCACCGGCGCCCCAGGCCAGCAGTGGTCCGAGCAGCGCCCACCACGGTGTGCTCGGGGTGATCAGCAGCGCCAGGGCCGCGAAGCCGATGGCCTTGAGCAAGTAGCCGGAGCCGATCACCAGGCCGGGGGCCCAGTGGCTGAGCAGCTTGGAGCCGACCATGCCGGTGGCGATCTGTGCGAGGAAGATCGGCGTCATCAGCAGCCCCGCCGCGGTCGGGTTCAGGCCCAGCCCGTCCGACAGGTACAGCACCAGGTAGACCGAGCCTCCGATGGTCAGGACGCGGGAGAGGAGGACGGCCAGCATCGCGCCGCAGAACGCGGGCCGGGTGAACATCCGTAGCTCCAGTGTCGGCACGGGCACCCGGAGCTGGAGCACCAGGAAGGCAACGAGTGCCAGGCAGGCAGTGAGCAGTGCGACGGTGTCCTGACCTGCCCATGCTCTGTCGTCGGGGCGGAGCATGAGCAGGGTCGCCGTACCGAGGCCGAGCATGAGCAACAGGCTTCCGGCCCAGTCCGGCCGCCCGGTCGAGGAGGGCGCGGAGACGGGCGCGGGGGAGGGGGACGGCAGCACGCGGGCGGCCAGCGCCCAAGCCGCCGCGCCGAGCGGGAGGTTGATGGCGAACACGGCCCGCCATCCGACGGCGTCGATCAGCACTCCGCCGAGGGCCGGAGCGAGGAGCCCCGCCGCGGTCGCGAACGACCCCCAGGCGCCGATGGCGAGGTTGCGCTCCTCACCGGTGTAGCGGTCCGAGATGAGCGGAATGCCGTTCACCATGATCACTGCGGCTCCGCAGCCCTGGAATGCCCGGGCGGCGTTGAGCCACCACAGGTCCTGCGCCAACGTCGCGGCGAGGGAGGCCAGAGTGAACACGGCGATCCCGGCAAGGAAGAGGGGCCGCCGCCCCCAGCGGTCCGAGAGGCTTCCGGCCGCTTGGGTGAGTGCCCCCATCGCGACCATGTAGGTCACCACCACCGACTCCGCCGACTTCCCGTCCGCGACGTCGGCACTGATCAGCGGGAGTCCGAGGGCCACGATCGTGATGTCGATGACGACCAGCCCCGTGGAGGCCATCACCAGCACAAGGACCCCGCTCAGCGGCGGGAGACGACGGGACTTCTGAGCTGCCATGCGGGATGCGACCTCCAGGCGAGCACTGGCGGTGCCGTCAGCCTGCGGGCTCCCGGTGCTTAAAGTCAACATGTGTGAAGTTCAAGCGGAGGCCCGTACGATGACGCCATGTCTGCCGCTTCCCGCCGCCGCCCCACGACCCGCAAGGGCCGCCCCGTCCTCACCCGGGAGGCGATCGCCGCCAAGGCGCTGGAGATGGCCGGCGCGGACGGGTTCCGTTCCGTCACCATGCGCGCCCTGGCCGCTGAACTCGGCGTGACCGTGCGGGCTCTGTACAACTACGTCGAGGACCGCCAGGACGTGGTCGACCTCGCCCTGGGGCTCATGCTCGACTCCTGGAACCCGCCTCCCCTGCACCCCGCGGTCTGGGAGGAATCCGTCGCCGGTTACGCGCGGTCCCTGCGCGAGCTGTACCGACGCTGGCCGCGCGCTCTGCTGGTCTCGCTCGACGAGGACGCGCCACCTGCCTCCGTGCACCCCAACCGTCTCCTCAACCTCGACCGCTTTCTCCAACTCCTGGGCGGCATCGGCATCGGCCTCTCGGCAGCTCTGGAGGTGCACCGCCACCTCTCCCTGCTCGTGCTCTCCTTCGCGCTCGTGGTCGACCTCCCCGCCGCGCACGCCACGACGGACCGCAGCACGCTCGTCCCCGACACCTGGCTGGCGGCCCACGCCGATCTGGACATCCCTGCTCTGCGCGAAGCCGCCCAGCTGCCCGTCCCCACCACGGACACGCAGTTCGACCAGCTCGTGTCCGTAGTCATCGCGCAGATCCGCAGCCATCTCGACGCCTCGACGTAGGGGCCTGCCGGCCCCAACGCAGGGGTGCCTTCGGTGCGTCGCTGGAGCCGTGGCCGCTCACCGGTACCGGCCGACCCGCTTATCGGATTGGCAAAGAACGTCCGCCTCATCTGTTCTCAGCCACCTCAGAGGCGCAAAGATCCCCCGTACTGATCGAATCTGCTCGAATCGATGTGCGGGAGGCCCCACTTGAGAAGGTCAGCAGGGACCAGACGACGGACGGCGGTGTTCGGGTCCGCGGGTGCTCTTGTCGCGGCGACGCTGATAGCGGGCGCGGTTGCCGCCCCGACGGCGAACGCCGACGCGGCAACGGCGGCGAAGGCCGACGCGGCACGTTACGGCAAGGACCGTGAGGCCCGCGGTGCGGAGCTCGCCGCGCAGCGCGCCGCGAAGGCCGGTATCGACTGGCGGGACTGCCCCGCCGACTGGGGGCTGGAGAAGCCCATCCAGTGCGGCTGGGTCACCGTCCCGGTCGACTACGCCAAGCCCAACGGCAAGAAGATCAAGCTCGCCGTCGACCGCATCGGCAGCACCGGGAGCAAGGACGAACGTCAGGGCTCCCTCGTCTACAACCCGGGCGGCCCCGGCGGCTCCGGCATGCGCTTCCCGCGCCGTGTCACCACCAAGAACAAGCTGTGGGAGAAGACCGCGAAGGCGTACGACTTCGTGGGCTTCGACCCGCGCGGCGTCGGGCACTCCGCGCCCATCTCCTGCGTCGACCCGCAGGAGTTCGTGAAGGCGCCCAAGCTCGACCCGGTCCCCGACAGCGAGGCCGACAAGCGCGCCCAGCGCAAGCTCGCCGCCGAGTACGCCGACGGCTGCCAGGAGCGCAGCGGCGACCTCCTCCCGCACATGACGACGCCCAACACCGCCCGCGACCTGGACGTCATCCGCGCCGCGCTCGGCGAGAAGAAGCTGAACTTCCTCGGCGTCTCCTACGGCACCTACCTGGGCGCGGTCTACAGCACCCTCTACCCGACGCACGTGCGCCGCATGATCTTCGACTCCGTGGTCAACCCGCGCACGGACAAGATCTGGTACGAGGTCAACCTCGACCAGGACGTGGCCTTCGAGAAGCGCTTCGTCGACTGGCTGAAGTGGGTCGCGAAGAACGACGCCGCCTTCCACCTCGGCGACAGCTACGACGAGGTCCGCGCCCAGTGGGACAAGCTGCGGGCCACCGCGAAGAAGCAGCCCCTGGACGGCGTCGTAGGCCCGGCCGAGCTGCAGGGCTACTTCCAGAACGCGCCGTACTACGACTCGTACTGGGTCGAGATCGCGACGAACTGGAGCAAGTACGTCGCCGGTGACCCGAAGCCCCTCGTCGAGGCGGCGGGCCCCGACCTGTCCGACACCGCGGGCAACATCGCCAGCGAGAACGGCAACGCGGTCTACACCGCGGTCGAGTGCGCCGACGCCAAGTGGCCGCGCAGTTGGCAGAAGTGGGACCGCGACAACACCCGTATTCACCGGACCAGCCCCTTCATGACCTGGGGCAACGCCTGGATGAACCTGCCCTGCGCCACCTGGTCCAGCAAGCAGCAGAATCCGGTCGAGGTCGGCACGCACAAGGGCCTGCCGAAGACGCTGATCATGCAGTCGACGCGTGACGCCGCCACGCCGTACCCCGGCGCCGTCGAGCTGCACAAGCGCCTCAAGGGCTCGCGCCTGGTCACGGAGAAGGGTGCCGGTTCGCACGGCATCACCAACCTCGCCAACCCGTGCCTCAACGACCGAGTCGACACCTACCTGTTGACCGGCAAGCTGGACGCCTCCGACGTGACGTGCGGCCCGCACGCCACGCCCAAGCCCTAGCCGGCTCCCCGGCGCAGGCGGCCGACCGTCGCACCGGTGATGCCGCTCGTGCGTCGCGTGCCCCCGGAGCGCACGCCGCGCCGCCTCTCCTTTCGGGTGTCTTCCGGACCGAGAGGCGGTGTGTCCCAGGGGTTCCTGCTGTTCTGAAGCGGACATCGTCCGCTTCAGAACAGGGGTCTCCCATGTACAAGTGGAAACGACTGGCCAGGACGGCCGTGGTGGCCGCCTCCGCTGCCGTGCTGGTGACAGGTCCGTCGACCAGCGCCCAGGCCGCATCGGGCACCTTCGCCTACAACCGGGCCGACACGGGTTTCCGGCAGGTGATGGAGAACCCGGCGGACGACGAGTGCATCGTGATGCCGGGCGGCGGTGGTGTCGTCGACAACTTCACGGACACCGTGGCCACGCTCTATCGGGACGAAGGCTGCACCGTGCCGCAGGACACGCTCGCGCCCAACAGCGGCGGTGCCTACGGCGGTGCCACGGTCCCGCACTCGGTGTTCTTCGGCTAGCGACCGGGGGAGGGGTGCGTCGCCGCGGCGGCACACCCCTCGCCGGGCGTCAGTGGACGCACCCCGTGCCGGACGTCAGCTCAGCGGCATCCGCGGGAACCGGCGCGGCTCCTTGCCCCCGGCCGCCGCGCGCTCGCGCTCGGCCGCCTCGGCCTCCTCCGCCTTCACGACGGCCGCGTACTTGTCGACGTACTCCTGCCCGGAGAGCCCGAGGATCGCGTACATGATCTCGTCGGTGACGGCCCGGAGCACTGCCTTCTCGTTCTCCATGCCGACGTAGCGCGAGAAGTCGAGGGGCGCGCCGAAGCGGATCGTCACCCGCTGGAAGTTCGGGACCTTCTGGCCGGGCGGCTGCGCCTCGAAGGTGCCGATCATGGCGCACGGCACCACCGGCACCTGCGCCTTGAGCGCCATCGCCGCGACGCCGACCTTGCCCTTGTACAGCCTGCCGTCGTGCGAGCGGGTGCCCTCCGGATAGATGCCGAGCAGCTCGCCCTTGCGCAGCACCCCGAGGCCCTCGCGGATCGCTGCCTGGCCCGCCTCCTTGCCGGAGCGGTCCACCGGGATCTGCCCCGCGCTGCGGAAGAACGCGGCCGTCAGCCGGCCCTTGAGGCCCGGGCCCGTGAAGTACTCGGCCTTCGCGAGGAACGTGATGCGGCGCTTGATGATCGCCGGCATCAGGAAGTGGTCGGAGAACGACAGGTGGTTCCCCGCGACGATCGCCGCGCCGGTGTCCGGCACATGCTCCAGGCCCTCGATTCTGGGCCGGAACGTCAGCCGGAGCAGCGGGCCGAGGATCACATGCTTGAGCAGTAGGTAGAACATGGCGGTCGCCTTCCCCCTGGTCCCGGTGCCGACGCACAGTAGCCAATCGAGGGCACGGAAGCGAGAGCCCGTTCGGGCCCTTGCGCGGGGCCGGACGGGCGAACGGCCGGTGTGGCGGCTCGACGGGCGTCGTGGCCGAAGGGTGCTCTGGCCTCTCCCCGGCGTCCAGCGACGCCACGGAACGTCACCGCCGCCGTCACATCCGGCGCGTACCCCGGAGGTCTCCCTTGCGCTCGCTCTCCCTCGCTGCCGCCGCCCTGATCACTCTCGGCGGGGCCGCCCCCGCCCACGCGGCGGCGGACCCGGTCCCCACCCCGAAGCGCGGGCTCTTCCTCACGGTCTCGGGCGCCGAGAACACCTGGATCCGCGGCGTGCTGCTGCACTGCGCGCCCGAACCCTCGGGGGCCCACCCCCAGGCGGCCAAGGCCTGCGAGGCGATCGCTCGGGCGGGCGGCGACTTCGACGCGCTGCCCGACGACCCGCACGCGTGCACAAAGGAATTCGACCCGGTCACGGCGACGGTGACCGGGTCGTACGAGGGTCGGGCGATCGACTGGCGCAAGACGTACCCGAACGCCTGCGCCATGGACGTGGACACCGGCTACGTATTCCGCTTCTGAGCCGCGCCGACGGCGGGCGCGCGGCACCGCGCCGGGCGGACGACGGCCGCGGGACTCCGCGCTCATGCGGTGCGCGACAGCACCATCGCCAGCGTGATCAGACCGAGCACGACCCAGCCGAACCACAGCCAGCCGTTGCTTCCGAGCGCCACTGTGTAGGCCGTCACCATGACGAGACCTCCGATGGTGAAGCCACCCATGGTCTTCGTGGAACCTGGCATCGCTCAGCCTCCTCCCGGCAGCCCGCGGCGCCCATGCGCCCGGACCGCGGTCCGAAGACCATCGTCACCCGGAAAGACCCTTTGGCGCTAGCGTCCGCGAGCGGCCAGTGAGGCCAGATAGGCGTTGTACGCCTCGAGGTCCTTGTCGCCGTCCCGGTCGGCGGCGCGGTCCTTGCGCCGGGCCTCGCGGTCCTCGGACTTGCGCCACTGGAAGAGCAGGGCCACCAGGACCACGACGGACGGGATCTCGCTGAAGGCCCAGGCGATGCCGCCCGCCGCCTCCTGATCGGAGAGCGCGTCGATGCCGAGCGAAGCGGGCGGGTGCATGTACGTGCCGATCATCGGCTGGGTCGCCATCATCAGCGCGATGCCGAAGAACGCGTGGAACGGCATGCCCGCGAACAGCTCCAGCATCCGGAAGATGTGGCCGGGCCGGTGCGGCCCCGGGTCGACGCCCATGATCGGCCAGAAGAAGACCAGGCCGACGGCGAGGAAGTGGACCATCATCCCGATGTGGCCCGCCTTGGAGCCCATCAGCGTGTCGAAGAGCGGCGTGAAGTAGAGCGCGTACAGGCTCGCGATGAACAGCGGGATCGTGAACGCGGGATGCGTGATGATCTTCACGTACCGGCTCTGCAGCAGCCAGAGGAGCCACTCGCGCGGGCCCTTGTGGCCGCGGGCCGCCACCGGCAGCGCCCGCAGCGCCAGCGTGATCGGTGCCCCGAGCAGCAGCAGGATCGGCGACAGCATGCTGATCACCATGTGCTGCACCATGTGCACGCTGAACATGACCATGCCGTAGTCATTGAGCTTGGTGCACATCACGAGGAGCACGGTCAGGATGCCGATCACGAACGAGACCGTGCGGCCCACCGGCCATTTGTCACCGCGCCGCACGAGCCGTGCCACACCCCACCCGTACAGGGCGAGGGCCACCAGGCAGCCGATGAGGAAAAAGGGGTCGGCCGACAGCTCGAGGCCTCGCCCCAGCGTGAACGGCGGCAGATCCATGTTCATGCCGTGCCCGCTGTGATCCATCCAGTGGCTCCTGATTCGTGCGGATTGTGCGACGTGTGTCGGCACCAGAGTAGAACTGCCCCCGGCCGCTGACGCGACCGGGGGCGAGTAGTACAACGGGCAACAGCTAGAGCACGCACTCCGCTTCGGCGTACCGCTCCTCGGGCACGGTCTTGAGCGTCTCGACGGCCTCGGCCAGCGGCACCATCGTGATGTCCGTGCCGCGCAGCGCGGTCATCCTGCCGAACTCGCCGCGGTGCACGGCCTCCACGGCGTGCCAGCCGAAGCGGGTCGCGAGCACGCGGTCGTACGCGGTGGGCGTGCCGCCGCGCTGGACGTGACCGAGGATGACCGGGCGGGCCTCCTTGCCGAGGCGCTGTTCCAGTTCGAGGGAGAGCTGCCGGGCGATGCCGGCGAACCGCTCGTGGCCGTAGACGTCCTTGACGCCCTCGTCGAACTCCATGGAGCCCGCGCGGGGCTTGGCCCCCTCGGCGGCCACGACGATCGCGAACTTCTTGCCCGCGGAGAAGCGTTCACCCACCTTCTGGGCGAGCTCCTCGATGTCGAAGGGGCGTTCCGGGACGACGATGGCGTGCGCGCCCGCGGCCATGCCCGAGTGCAGGGCGATCCAGCCGGTGTGCCGGCCCATCACCTCGACGATGAGCACGCGCTGGTGCGACTCGGCGGTGGTCTTGAGGCGGTCGAGGGCCTCGGTCGCGACGCCGACGGCCGTGTCGAAGCCGAAGGTGACGTCCGTGACGGCGATGTCGTTGTCGATGGTCTTGGGGACGCCGACGATCGGCAGGCCCGCGTCGGAGAGGAGCCGGGCCGCCTTCAGGGTGCCCTCGCCGCCGATCGGGATGATCGCGTCGAGGCCGAGGTCGGCGACGTGCCCCTTGGCGCGCTCGACGCCGTCCCTGAGGTTCGCGGGCTGGACGCGCGAGGAGCCGAGGATCGTGCCGCCGCGGGCGAGGATGCCGCCCACCGCGTCGAGGTCGAGCTTGCGGTAGTCGCATTCCAGGAGGCCTTTCCAGCCGTCGTGGAAGCCGATGACCTCGTCGCCGTGGTCCACCACCGCGCGGTGCACGACGGAGCGGATGACGGCGTTCAGGCCGGGGCAGTCGCCGCCGGAGGTCAGGACACCAATGCGCATTGCCCGGAATACCTTTGCAACGTGGGTCGATGACCGGACCACGTCGTCCGGCTGGATCACCGCCACCCTATAGGCGCCGGGGGGCCGGGCCGCACCTGGCGTCCGAGGGCTGGACGCCCCCGCTCACATGTGCGGGCGGGGCGTCAAGCGGGCCCTCTTTCCAGGGTGTTACGCGGGCTGCTGGGCGGCGTTGATGCGCTCGGTGCGTAGCGCCTCGTACCAGCGGTCGTCCGTCGGCGGCAGCGCGTTCACATCGAGGGCCAGCTTCAGCAGCAGGTCCGCGATGAGCGGGTTGCGGGCGAGGACGGGGCCGTGCATGTACGTACCGAAGACCGTGCCGTTGTACGCGCCCTCGGTCCCGTCGCCCGTGCCGTTGCCGCGGCCGAGCGTCACGCGGGCGAACGGCCGCGCGGCCGGGCCGACGTGCGTGATGCCCTGGTGGTTCTCGAAGCCGGTCAGCGGCGGCAGACCGAGCTGCGGGTCGATGTCGCCGAGCACGTCGCCGACGCACCGGTCGCCCTCGCCGCGGGTGGAGACCACGTCGAGGAGGCCGAGACCCGGCTCGCGCTGGCCGAGGTCGTTGATGAACTCGTTGCCGAGGATCTGGTATCCGGCGCAGACCGAGAAGACGATCGCGCCGTTGCCCACCGCGCGCGCCAGGCCGCCGTCGCGGCGCAGCCGCTCGGCGGCGAGACGCTGCGGGCGGTCCTCGCCGCCACCGATCAGGTAGATGTCGCCGGAGGTGGGCACCGGCTGGTCGCTGCGCACGTCGTAGCGCTCGACCTGGAGACCGCGCTGACGCGCGCGGCGCTCCACCACCAGGGCGTTGCCCTGGTCTCCGTACGTGCTCAGCAGGTCGGGGTAGACCCACACCAGCCGCAGGCTGTTGTCGCTCATGCTCATTTGTCCCTACGAAGATCTAGAGGGGCCGGGCGGGTCAGTTGCCGACGCGGCGGCGAAGGTCCTGGAACGCGGTGTAGTTCGCGATCGTCTCGATGCGTCCCGGCGGGGCGAGCTGCACCGCCTCGTCGACGCTCTCGCAGACCCGGAAGTCCAGGCCCGCGACCTCGAGGCGCACGGCGAGGTCGAGCTTGCGGTCGCCGAGCACGAAGATCGGGTGACCGGCGAGGCGGGTGTAGTCGACGTCCCAGAGCCAGGAGGTGTCCGTGCCGTCCGCGCCGCGCGCGTTCACGGAGAGGATCACCGGGGTCGGCGGCGGGTCGATCAGCGAAAACGTTTCGAGCCAGCCCGCGGGGTTCTTCGCGAGGAGCAGCCGCAGGTCGCGGCCCTGGAACTGCACGACGTCATAGCGTCCGGCGACCGCCTGCACCTGGTACATGCGCTCGAGGGCGACCTGCGGCGGCACGCCGAAGACGGCGGCCACGGCGGCCGAGGAGGCGGCGTTGGCCTTGTTCGCCCGGCCCGGCAGCTGCAGGTGGATCGGCCACGCGGAGCCGTGCGGGTCCAGGACGTGGTCGCCGGAGAGGACCCAGCTGGGCGCCGGGCGGCGGAAACCGCACTCGCCGCAGAACCAGTCGTCCCCGGGGCGCTGCATGACGCCGCCGCAGGACGGGCACGACCAGGCGTCGTCCTTCCACTCCTGGCCCGCCGCCACCCACACCACGTTCGGCGAGGAGGAGGACGCCCAGACGACCAGCGGGTCGTCGGCGTTGGCGATGATCACGGCCTTGGAACCGGCCAGGCCCTCGCGCCACTTCTCGGCGAGCATGCGGGTCTCCCCGGCGCGGTCCAGCTGGTCGCGGGAGAGGTTGAGCAGGGCGATCGCCTTGGGGTCGACGTCACGGGCGACGCCCGCGAGGTACTTCTCGTCGACCTCGATCACGCCGAACCTGGCGTCCGAGCCGCCCGCGAGCGCCGAGGTGATTCCGGCGGGCATGTTCGCACCGAGCGCGTTCGAGACGACCGGGCCGCTGGCCCGCAGCGCCTCGGCGATCAGGCGCGTGGTGGTCGTCTTGCCGTTGGTGGCCGACACGAGGACCACGTCCAGGTGCGTGGCGAGCCGTCCGAGCAGCTCGGGGTCGAGCCTGAGCGCGACCTTGCCGCCGATCACCGATCCGCTGCCGCGGCCCGCTGCCCGGGACACCGCCGCGGCCGCCTTGCCCGCCGTCACGGCCAGCTTGGCCCGCGGCGACAGCGGGTCCGTGTTGCCTGACATCTGTCGAGATCCTCCTTGCGTACGGCGCCGCGCCTGCCCCCGGCATCGTTTCGCTGCTCAGCCTATCGAGATCCGTTGACAAGCCCGAATCACGGCACCACCTCGGCACCTCGCCGGTGCCGCTCCGTCCCCCGGACCGTACTCTTGCCGCCATGCGACACGGCACGATCCCGGGCGCCTCGGGGCGCGTACGACCTCTGACCCTGCTCAATGACCCGGTGCTGCACGCGCCGTGCGAGGAGGTCACCGACTTCGGCCCCGAACTGGCACGCCTCGTCGAGGACATGTTCGCGACGATGTACGCCGCGCGGGGCGTGGGGCTCGCCGCGAACCAGGTCGGCGTGGGCCGCCGGGTGTTCGTCTACGACTGCCCCGACGACGAGGACGTCCGCCATCTCGGGCACGTGGTCAACCCGAGGCTCGTCGAGGCGGACGGCGTGACGGTGCGCGGCCCGGAGGGCTGTCTGTCGCTGCCGGGCCTCGAAGCGGGGACGCCGCGCTTCGACCATGCGGTGGTCGAAGGCGTCGATCTGCGGGGGGAGCCCGTCCGGGTGCACGGGACGGGCTGGTTCGCCCGCTGTCTCCAGCACGAGTGCGACCACCTCGACGGCGGCGTCTACACCGACCGCGTCACGGGCTGGCGGCGCCGCAGGGTGCTGCGGGCCGCCGCCAGGGCTCCTTGGAACGTGTGAGGTCAGAACCCCGGACCTCCGACGCGGTTGCCCGCCGCCGCGAGCCGACCCCACAGCAGGTCGGCGAGGCTGCGCACCAACTGGGCGCGGGGGCAGGGCCGTTCGCCGAGCCACCAGTCACCGGCCGCGTGCATCATGCCGACGATGCCGTGCCCCCACACCCGGGCGAGCTCGGCGCTCTCCGGTCCGAGGTCGACGCGCTCCTCGATGACCTCGGCGAGTTCCTCGCCGAGGCGACGGAGCAGGGGGGCCGAGTGCAGCCCGACGTCGAAGCCCTGCTCGCCGGGGGAGGGGGTCTCCGACGGATGCATGAGGAAGCGGTAGACCTGGGGGCGGGCCTCGATCGCCGCGAGGTAGGTGTCGAGCGTCGCCTCGACCCGCTCCCTGCGCTCGGCAGGGGCGTCGAGCGCGGCGCGCAGGGCCTCCAGGAGGGCGTCGGTGTGCCGCTTGGCGAGCGCGGCGTACAGACCGCCCTTGTCGCCGAAGTGGCGGTAGAGGATCGGCTTGGTGATGCCCGCCTCGGCGGCGATGGCGTTCATCGAGGCGCCGGGGCCGTCGCGGAGCACGACCCGGTCCGCGGCCTCGAGGAGCTCTCGCCGTCGGTGCTCCGCGGACCGCTGCTGATCGGTCCGCTGCGTGGTCTCCATGGCTTCTCCCCGCCCGTGCTGAATCGGTGACGCACGCGCAACGTAACACCCGGCGTCCCGTGCGCATCGAACGGGCCACCGGGAGTTGACATGGACTACTGGCCAGTAACAGACTGCGGTTACCGCAAGTAACGCCGCAGATGATCGCAGGTCCTGGAGGGGTCATGGCCGAGTTCACCATGGAGCTCAACGACGAACAGAAGGAGGTCCGGGACTGGCTCCACGGGTTCGCCGCCGATGTGATCCGCCCCGCGGCCGCCGAGTGGGACGAGCGCGAAGAGACCCCGTGGCCCATCATCCAGGAAGCGGCGAAGCTGGGGATCTACTCGCTCGATTTCTACGCCCAGCAGTTCTTCGACCCCTCGGGCCTCGGCATCCCGATGGCGACCGAGGAGATCTTCTGGGGTGACGCCGGCATCGGCCTGTCCATCATGGGCACGGGCCTGGCCGCCGTCGGCGTGCTCGCCAACGGTACCGAGGAGCAGATCGGCACCTGGATCCCGCAGATGTACGGCGACGTGAACGACGTGAAGGTCGCCGCCTTCTGCTCCTCCGAGCCCGACGCGGGCTCCGACGTGGCGGCCATGCGGACCCGCGCGGTCTACGACGAGGCCAAGGACGAGTGGGTCCTGAACGGCACGAAGACCTGGGCGACCAACGGCGGCATAGCCAACGTCCACGTCGTCGTCGCGGTCGTCGACCCCGAGCTCGGCTCGAAGGGGCACGCCTCCTTCATCGTCCCGCCGAGCACCCCCGGCCTGTCCCAGGGGCAGAAGTTCAAGAAGCACGGCATCCGCGCCTCGCACACCGCCGAGGTCGTCCTGGAGGACGTCCGCGTCCCCGGGCACTGCCTGCTCGGCGGCAAGGAGAAGCTGGACGAGCGCATGGCCCGCGCGCGGGAGCGCGCCAAGTCCGGCGGCGAGCGCGTGAAGAACGCGGCGATGGCCACCTTCGAGGCTTCCCGCCCGGCGGTCGGCGCCATGGCGGTCGGCACGGCGCGTGCCGCGTACGAGGAGGCCCTGGAGTACGCCAAGACGCGCACCCAGTTCGGCCGCCCGATCATCGACAACCAGGGCATCGCCTTCCAGCTCGCCGACATGCGCACCCAGATCGACGCGGCCCGCCTCCTGGTGTGGCGCGCCTCCTGGATGGCCACCACCGGCAAGAAGTTCGAGTCGGCCGAGGGCTCCATGTCGAAGCTGTACGCGAGCGAGGTCGCCAAGAAGGTCACGGCCCAGGCCGTGCAGATCCTCGGCGGCAACGGCTTCACCCGCGAGTACCCGGTGGAGCGCATGCACCGCGACGCCGCGATCTACACGATCTTCGAGGGCACGAGCGAGATCCAGCGCCTCGTCATCGCGCGGACGCTTTCGGGGATGCCGATTCGCTAGAAAACCCAGCACTGGGACGCGCATAGAGCGATCCCCCCAGAGAGCCCGCCTCCGAGATGGAGGCGGGCTCTTTCCGGATCACGAAAGAAGATCAACCAGCGTTTGGGAGAATTTTGGGAGACCGCTCGCGATGCCGCCGCTTCCGGAGCTGATCCCGGGTCGGCTCCAGCGGCGGATAGGAGCCGTACTCCCGACGGTCCACCACGACCTGAAGGGACTGCTCCCACCGCCGCTGCAGATCCGCGGCGATCGCCAGCTCCATCGCCAGTGTGACATGCGACGGATGAGCGGGGCTTCCCGGCGCCCCACCTAACACGGGTGGGGCGCCGTCGTGTGATCGCTCAGCTGAACACCGCGGCTAGGAGCGCAGGTCGTCGTTGCTGACGCAGCCGCGGCCCTGTACGCAGGCCTGGATAGAGACGCGCCGGTTCTCGGACAGAGACTTGTTGATGGTCTGCGTGTCATGACCGCCGAGGCGGACGCCTTCGAAGAACTGGTACCACTGCCCATCCCGGTAGTACCAGGCACTGAAGATCGCGGCGTAGCCGGTGCTGTTCCGCAGGTGGAAGTTCTCACCCTTGGCCTTGAAATAGTTCTGCGCCCGGCTGCCGGCTGCGACGTGGTAATGCTTGGCGGTGCCGCTGACGCCCCCGGGATCTCCGTCTTCCGGCTCGCGGGAACAGACCGAGTGCCAACCCTGAGGTGTGGTGTCCCGGTCGCAAGTGACGATGTCGGCATGGGCAGGCGTTGCCACCGACAGCGGAATAGCCGCGGCAGCGGCGAGCGCGGCAAACCCGAGGCCTCGAGTCGTCCTGCGCCTGGCCGCTGCGGTGGCCGCTTGACTACGAAGTGCTCTCACTGATTGTCCTCCCCGTGCTTCCACGCCGACTTCCCCCGGGGCGACGCGAACCCGTCGGCCGTGCCGGACGGCCGTACCCACCGTCGCTACCGCCGAGGACGATCAACGGCCTTCGGCCGAGACCGAAACACCGCAAGCCGTACGGACGGGCTGGCTGACGGTAGAGAGGCGGGCCGCGCATCCCCAGAGGTGCTGCTGGAGCCCTCCCCTCCGGCTGGGCGGCGCATCATGATGCGCGCATGGACGAGCCCAAGCGCCAACTGACCCCATGGCAGTGGACGGTCGCCATCGTTTGCACCTCCATCCTCTGCAGTGCCTTCATCTGGGCCGTCATCGAAGTGCCCTGGATCATCGAAGGGGACCGAGTCAAGGACAGCGACGGTGAGCTCGTTCCGGCAGCAGGCATCATCATCACCGGGCTCCGCACAGCCATGGTCGGCATCGCCGCCGCGGGGCTCTGGTACACCCACCGAACGCTCCAGCACACGAAGGAATCCCAAGCTACGGACCGCTACATCGAACTCGTCCACGCGAGCAACATCCAGCTGCTCGAGAAGGCACTCGATGACGAAAAGGCCCGCGACGTACTCAACACCTTCGACCGGGACGTCTCCCCGGCCAAGAGCCAACAGTTCGTCTACGCCGAGATGCGGTACCGAAGCCTGCTCCTGGCGCTACGCCTCGGCATCATGTCCCGGAAGGAGTTCTTCGGGCAGATGAGGGTCTACCTCCACAATGGTGTATTCCGGGAGTACTGGCAGGCGACCCGCCATCAGCGCATGAGCCTCCCCGCGGACTCGCTGGAAGGCGAGGCCCACACCATCGTGGACTCCCTCGCCCTGCTGATGGACCGTCCTGACGATGACCTGGACGCGTGGTGGGTCATCGGGGAAGAGCCAGAGAGCTGACGCAGTCAGTCGACCGGCCCGTCGATGTGCACGACGTACACCCGCCAGTACTGGAAGTCGGCCTGCCAGCTCACAATCCACCGCGGCGCCGTATACCGCCGCAGCGTCGTCACCAACGGCGTGCCATACACCCAGCCGCCCGGGAACTCACCCCGCACCTGCTCCACCAGTAGACGCCCGATCGCATCCAGCTCACCCCGGTCCAGCTCCGGCAGATCCGGATACGACAACGCGGCCGCCCCAACGAACTCGTGCTCCCACCCGCCAGTCACGGCGGCCACGGCAGGGCAGCCGACACCTCATCCAGCAGCACACTCATCCGCGTCGCCGCCATCCGCGACTCCTCCCCGCTGCGAGCCTCCGCCAACTCCAGCTCCAGCTCATGGATCCGCGCCGCCGTCGCAGGCACCCGATACAGCTCCACCCAGAACGACCACGACCGCAGGAACGACCGCAACGGATTCCCGAAACCGCCCGCCGCGGCCTCGACTTCAGAGAACTCCTTATCGAACTTCGCCGTCTGCTCCGGATCCAGACGATCCACCGCCTCCCGCAGCGCCTCAACCGTCACAGGCGGACGAGGAACCAACGGCTCCGAGACGGGCGGGTTGAACTGCTGGTCAGACACGATGAACACTCCTGTACACACAGGGGGTTGAAGAAAACACAAGGAGCCGAGGCGACCTCGGACGGCACACTCTCAAGCCGCACGAGATCGACTGGCCGGAACACGCGAACACGTCACGCGCGAGACGAAAACCAGGCAGGGGCAGCAGCCCCCTCGTACTCACAGCTGGAAAGTCAAGATCCGCGCACGCGACGCACCCGCCACTCACGCAGCCTGTCCCTGAACGACACCTTCACAGGCCCAAGCCAGTCCACCGCACTAGCCGCCGACCAGAAATCGTTTGAACACCAGGAACGCCAGGATTCCCACCCCTCTCCGGCGGTCTCCGCAGCATCAGCGGTGGGACGCCCGGCCACATACGGCGGAAGCAAAGCCGCACCTTCAACCACGCACCGGAACAGCTTCTCAGCGTCGTCCAGCACATACTGCGGGGCGTTCACCATCAACACGGTGAACGACCTTCTCAGCCCCCGCAAACCCCCGACGACGTCAGACGTCAGACGCTCCGCCTCATCCCACTCCTGCCGACGACACGCACCGAGTGCAGCAGAAATGCCGTCGCCGATGACATCCGCCTCATGGCCGAACTCGACGTACAACGGAGGCAGAGTCTCCCGCAGCCAAGCCGAATTCGCCTGATAGGCCGTCGCCCTGCGCTGCGAACGAGCGGCCAGAACGGCGAACCCCCCACCGATCAGCGCTCCACCCAAAGCGGAACCCCCACTGATCAGCCCCACCAGCAGCTCACTGTCCACCAC
>NZ_LIPN01000291.1 GCF_001418325.1 Streptomyces atriruber
GCCCCGCCTCTCTTGCCCACCCCCCCTCTTTTTCTTCGTACGTATCCGCCTGCAGGGAGAACGCCATGCCGCAGACCGCCGACGCGCCGGGGGCGGACCTCGAGCGCCGGGAGGGCACCCAGAAGGTGCGGGGCACCGCCCGCTACGCCGCCGAGCACACCCCCGACGGGTGCGCCTACGCCTGGCCGGTGGCGGCCACCGTGGCGCGCGGCGAGGTGCGCGCCGTGGACGACGCGGCGGCCCTGGCGGTGCCCGGCGTGGTGGCGGTGCTCCACCACCGCAACGCGCCGCGCCTGGCCGCACCGGACGATGCCACCCTCGCCGTGCTGCAGGGCGCCCGCGTCCCGCACCGGGGCTGGTACGTGGCGCTGGTCGTCGCCGACACCCTGGAGGCGGCCCGCGAGGGCGCCGCGGCCGTGCGGGTCGCCTACGCCGAGGAGCCGCACGACGTCACGCTGCGCGCCGGGCACCCCGGCGCGTACGTGCCGGAGGACTCCGACGGCACCTCGGGCGAGCACGTGCGCGGCGACGCGGAGGCGGCGTTCGCGGCCGCGCCGGTGCGGGTGGACACCGGCTACCGGGTGCCGCCGCTGCACAACCATCCGATGGAGCCGCATGCGGCCACCGCCCGCTGGCAGGACGGGCACCTGCACGTGTACGACTCCAGCCAGGGCGCCACCACCGTCCGCAATGTGCTGGCCGGCCTGTTCGGGCTGCCCAGGGAGCGGGTGACGGTCGTCTCCGAGCACGTGGGCGGCGGGTTCGGCGCCAAGGGCACGCCCCGCCCGCACGTGGTGCTGGCCGCCATGGCCGCCCGGCAGACGGGCCGGCCGGTCAAACTCGTCCTGCCGCGGCGGCAGTTGCCGGCCGTGGTGGGGCACCGCGCGCCGACCCTGCACCGGGTGCGGCTGGGCGCCGGGACGGACGGCACGCTGACCTCGGTGATCCACGAGGTGACCGCGTACACCTCGCGCATCAAGGAGTTCGTGGAGACCGGGGCCGCCGCCACCCGCGTCATGTACGCCTCGCCGCACGGGCGCACCACCCACCGGGTGGTGCCGCTGGACGTGCCCAGCCCGTCCTGGATGCGGGCCCCGGGCGAGGCGCCCGGCATGTACGCCCTGGAGTCGGCGATGGACGAGCTCGCCGAGGCGCTGGGCATCGACCCCGTCGAGCTGCGGCTGCGCAACGACACCGACCGGGAGCCGGACAGCGCGAAACCCTTCAGCAGCCGTCATCTGGCCGAGTGCCTGCGGGAGGGGGCGCGCCTCTTCGGCTGGGCCGGGCGCGACCCGCGGCCCCGCACCCGCCGGGCGGGCCCCTGGCTGGTGGGCAGCGGTGTCGCGGCGGCCACCTATCCGGTCGTCGTCGCGCCGTCCCGGGCGTGCGCGCAGGCCTGCCCGGACGGGACGTTCGTGGTCCGGATCAACGCCACCGACATCGGGACCGGGGCGCGTACCGTGCTCGCGCAGGTCGCCGCGGACGCGCTCGGCGTGCCGGTGGAGCGGGTGCGCACCGAGATCGGCAGCAGCGACCTGCCGGCGGCGTCGCTGGCCGGCGGCTCGTCCGGCACGGCCTCGTGGGGCTGGGCCGTGCACGAGGCGTGCACGACGCTGGCCGGGCGCCTGGCCGGGCAGCCGGGCCGGCCGCTGCCGCCGGAGGGGGTCAGTGCCACGGCCGACACGGCGGGCCGGGCCGATGCGGACAGCGCCTACGCCCGGCACGCCTTCGGCGCCCACTTCGCCGAGGTCGGGGTGGACACGGTGTCCGGCGAGGTCCGGGTGCGCCGGCTGCTCGGTGTCTACGCCGCCGGGCGCATCCTCAACTCCCGTACCGCCCGGTCGCAGTTCATCGGCGGCATGACGATGGGGCTGGGGATGGCGCTGATGGAGGGCAGCACGATGGACGCCGCCTTCGGGGACTTCACGGAGTGCGATCTGGCCGGCTATCACGTGCCGGCGCACGCCGACGTGCCGGAGATCGAGGCGCACTGGATCGAGGAGGACGATCCGCATCTCAACCCCATGGGCAGCAAGGGCATCGGGGAGATCGGGATCGTCGGGACGGCCGCGGCCATCGGCAACGCGGTGCACCATGCGACGGGGGTGCGGCTGCGCGAACTGCCGCTCACCCCGGACCGGGTGCTGGCCGGCGCCCTGTGAACGCCGCGCACCCGCCGCAGGGCTGAAGCCGGGGTCCAGGGCCGGGCGGAGGTTCAGGAGGGGGTGCGGGCGCGGCTCTCCCGGGTCCAGGAGAGCAGTTCGGGCGCCGTCCAGGTGGTCACCACGCGCTCGGCGGGCACCTTGCACTCCTCGGCCCGCGCGCAGCCGATGAGCTGCCAGTCGAGCTGGCCGGGCGCGTGCGCGTCGGTGTCGACGGCGAACAGCACCCCGGCGTCCACCGCCCGGCGCAGCAGCCGGCGGGGCGGGTCGAGGCGTTCGGGGCGGCTGTTGATCTCCACGGCGGTGCGGGCGGCCGCGCACGCGGCGAACACCTCGTCCGCGTCGAACTGCGACTCGGGCCGGCCGCGGCCGGTGACCAGGCGGCCGGTGCAGTGTCCGAGCACGTCGGCCCGCGGGTTGCTGACCGCGGCGACCAGACGGCGCGTCATCGCGGCCGCGTCCATGCGCAGTTTGGAGTGCACCGAGACGACCACGACGTCCAGGCGGTCCAGCAGGGCGGGCTCCTGGTCGAGGGAGCCGTCGTCCAGGATGTCGCACTCGATGCCGGTCAGCAGGCGGAAGGGCGCCCACTGCTCGTTGAGGGCGGCCACCGCCGCCAGCTGGTCGCGCAGCCGCTCGGGGGACAGGCCGCGGGCCACGGTGAGGCGGGGCGAGTGGTCGGTGAGCACGGCCCATTCGTGGCCGATCTCCCGGGCGGCGCGGCCCATCGCCTCGATGGAGCTGCCCCCGTCGGACCAGTCGGAGTGCAGATGGCAGTCGCCGCGCAGCAGGGCCCGCAGCCCGGTGCCGGCCCCGCCGGCCAGCGGCGCCCGGGCCTCCTCCTCCAGGCCCCGCAGATAGCCGGGCATGGTGCCGGCCAGCGCTTCCCGGACCACGGCGGCGGTCTTGGGCCCGATGCCCCTGAGGGACTCCAGGGAGCCGTCACCGGCCCGGCGCGCCACCTCCTGGTCCGTCAGCCCCGCGACGACCTCGGCCGCGGTGCGAAAGGCCCGCACCCGGTAGGTCGGGGCGCTGCCCCGCTCGAGCAGGAAGGCGATGCGTTCCAGTGCCTCCACGGGCTCCATGGCACCTCCGGGCGGGGCGGGACTGCGCGCGTACGGATGCACGGCTGTGTTCCACCCTGGCGCAGGCACCGGGGCGCGGCATGTCGCGGCCCGGGCCGCGACGGGTGAGACTTCCAGGGTGGCCGGGGTGAGGCGCCCGGGCTCCCCCGGCAGCGAATCGAGGCGGCAGCGCACGTGAGTGACAGCAACGACTCCTCCCCCGGGCCGCGGCACGTCCTGGTGACCGGGGCCACCGGCTACATCGGCGGGCGGCTGGTGCCCGAACTGCTGGCGGCGGGGCACCGGGTGCGGTGTCTGGCCCGCTCGCCGGAGAAGCTGCGCGATCATCCCTGGGCCGGGCAGGCGCAGGTGGTGCGCGGCGATGTGACCGACGCGCGGTCGCTGGCCGAGGCGTTCGAGGGCATCGAGGTGGCGTACTACCTGGTGCACGCGCTGAACACCGGGTCCGGTTTCGAGGACACCGACCGGCGGGCCGCCCGCACCTTCGCCGAGCAGGCCGAGGCGGCCGGGGTGCGGCGCATCGTGTATCTGGGCGGGCTCACTCCGGCCGGGGTGGACGAGCGGGAGCTCTCGGCGCATCTGCGGTCGCGGGCCGAAGTGGGCCGGATCTTCCTGGACTCGCAGGTGCCCAGCGCGGTGCTGCGGGCGGCGGTCATCATCGGGTCGGGCTCGGCGTCCTTCGAGATGCTGCGCTATCTCACCGAGCGGCTGCCGGTGATGGTGACGCCCAGCTGGGTGCGTACCCGCATCCAGCCGATCGCGGTCCGCGACGTGCTGCGCTATCTGGTGGCCGGGGCGGGGCTGCCCGCGGAGGTGAACCGGGGCTTCGACATCGGCGGCCCGGACGTGATGACCTACCGCGACATGATGCGGGCCTATGCCCGGGTCGCCGGTCTGCGGCACCGGCTGATCGTGCCGGTGCCGCTGCTGACGCCGGGGCTGTCCAGCCACTGGGTCGGTCTGATCACGCCCGTGCCCCGCCAGATCGCCCGGCCGCTGGCGGAGTCGCTGCGCCACGAAGTGGTCTGCCAGGAGCACGACATCGCGGCGTACGTTCCCGACGGGCCGGGCCGCCCGCTGCCCTTCGCCCAGGCGCTGCGCCTGGCGCTGCAGCGCATCCAGGACGCCCAGGTCACCACCCGCTGGTCCTCGGCCTCGGTGCCCGGCGCGCCCAGCGATCCGCTGCCCACGGACCCCGACTGGGCCGGCGGCAGCCTCTACACCGACCACCGCACCCTGGTCGTGGACGCCTCCGCGCCGGCGCTGTGGCGGGTCATCGAGGGCATCGGCGGCGACAACGGCTGGTACTCCTTCCCGCTCGCGTGGGCGGTGCGGGGCTGGCTGGACCGGCTGGCGGGCGGGGTGGGCCTGCGCCGGGGGCGCCGCGACGCGCACCGTCTGCGGGTCGGTGACTCCCTGGACTTCTGGCGCGTGGAGGAGATCGAGGCGGGCCGGCTGCTGCGGCTGCGGGCCGAGATGCGGCTGCCCGGTCTTGCCTGGCTGGAGATGCGGGTGGAACAGGACGACTCGGGCCGCACCCGCTACCGCCAGCGCGCGCTGTTCCACCCGCGCGGACTGGCCGGGCACGCCTACTGGTGGGCGGTGGCGCCCTTCCACGCCGTGGTCTTCGGCGGCATGGCCCGCAACATCACCGAGGCGGCGGGCCGGGAGCCCGAATCGCCCTGATCCACCGCCTGTGCGGGGGCGCGCGGATACGCGGTGCGCGGATACGCGGTGCGCGGTGCGCGGATACGCGGTGCGCGGATACGCGGTGCGCGGTGCGCGGATACGCGGTGCGCGGATGCGCGGACGGGTTCCCCCGGCCGCCGGGCGAACGGCCGTAGGCGGACACCGGGATCACCCACGGCGGGCCCGCGCGGTCCAGGCGGCCGGTCAGAGGCCCGCGCAAGCCCCGCCGACCGCTGCGGATCACGGGTGTGCGGCACACGGACGGCGCCGGGATGCACCGGCCGCCGGGCCAACAGCCGTAGGCAGACACCGGGATCACCCACGGCGGGCCCGCGCGGTCCAGGCGGCCGGTCAGAGGCCCGCGCAAGCCCCGCCGACCGCTGCGGATCACGGGTGTGCGGCACACGGACGGCGCCGGGATGCACCGGCCGCCGGGCCAACAGCCGCAGACAGACACCAGGAGCAGCCGCCACAGGCCCGCACGGTCCGGGACAGCCGGTCCGCGCAAGCCCCGCCAACCATCCGGACCGCCCGGACCGCCCCAGCACAGCACACGGACGGCCCCCGCCACCCAGACCCAACGACCGCCAGGCCAACAGCCGCAGACGGACACCGAGAGCGGCCCGCCGCGGGCCCCGCGGGCCGGGGCGTGGGGGTCAGTGGGGTGTGCAGGTCTCGCCGAGCGCCTGGTCCAGGATGGTCAGGCCGAGTTCCAGTTCGTCCTGGGTGGCGGTCAGCGGGGGTGCGATGCGGAAGACCCCGCCCATGCCGGGGAGCTGGACGATGTTCATGTGCAGGCCCAGTTCCAGGCAGCGCCGGGTGACCTGGGCGCCCAGCGCGTCCGAGGTCTGCTTCGTCTCGCGGTCCACGACGAGTTCGAGGCCGGCCAGCAGGCCGCGGCCGCGGATGTCGCCGACGACCGGGTGCCGGGCGGCGAGGTCGGTCAGGCCGGCGCGCAGGAACTCGCCCAGTCGGCGGGCGCGTTCGTCCAGCCGGTCCTCGGCCAGGACGTCCAGGACGGTGTTGCCGACCGCGGCCACCAGCGGGTCGGCGACGTGCGTGGTGAAGAACAGGAACCCCCGCTCGTGGGCCTCCTGCTCGATGTCCGCGCTGGTGACCACCGCCGCCAGGGGCAGCCCGGCGCCGAGCGTCTTGGACAGCGTGAGGATGTCGGGGACGACCCCGTCGCGCTCGAAGGCGTACCAGGTCCCGGTGCGGCACAGCCCGGTCTGCGCCTCGTCCAGGATCAGCAGCATGCCGCGCTCACGGCACTTGGCCTGCAGCGCCGCGAAGTACCCGGCGGGCGGCTCGATGATGCCGCCGGAGCTGAGGATCGGCTCGACCAGGCAGGCGGCCAGGCTGCCGGTGGACTGCGCGTCGATCAGGTCGAAGGCCAGGTCCAGCTGGCGGCGCCAGTCCAGCGTGCCGTCCGCGGTGGTGATGTCGGGCCGGTAGGCGTTGGGCACCGGGATGGCGAAGTTGCCGGGCGCGGCGGGCCCGTAGCCCTTGCGGCCCGCGCTGTAGGTGGCCGAGGCGGCGGCCTGGGTCATGCCGTGCCAGGAGCGGGCGAAGGAGACGACCTCGTGTCGGCCGGTGACGAGTTTGGCCATCCGCAGGGCGGCCTCGTTGGACTCGGCGCCGGTGGTCAGCAGCAGCGTCTTGGTCAGCGGCGCGGGCAGCGTGCCGGCCAGCCGGCGGGCCAGGTCGACGACCGGGCGGCTGAGCATGCCGCTGTAGAGGTGGTCCAGGCGGGCGACCTGCTGCTGGACGGTGGCGACGATCCGCGGGTGGGAGTGGCCCAGGATCGCGCTCATCTGGCCGGAGGTGAAGTCGAGGATCTTGCGGCCGTCGGCGGTGAACACGAAGCTCCCGGCGGCCCGGTCGATGATCTCGCGGGTGAACTCGCCGCCGTAGCGCACGAGATGCTCCTCGGCCTGGGCCCAGAAGGCGGCGGTGGACGGTGCGGCGGTGGTCGTGGCAGCCATGGCGCCGACGGTAGGGCGCCCGCGAGCGACGCGTCCATCGCACATTTATGGCTGTCCTGTTCGGCTGATCCGCACAACAATGGGGGGTGTGATGAATCCCTGGAGGCTGCGGCTGCTGTGCCGGCTGGAGACGCTGGGCACCGTGCGGGCGGTCGCCCAGGCCGTCCACCTGAGCCCGTCCAGCGTGTCCCAGCAGCTGGCCGTGCTGGAGAGCGAGACGGGCACCCGGCTGCTGGAGCGGACCGGCCGCCGGGTGCGGCTGACCTCGGCCGGGCTGATCCTGGCGCGCCGGGCGCGGGCGATCCTGGAGCAGCTGGACGGCGTCGAGGCGGAGTTGCGCGGGTTCGGGCAGGAGCCGGCCGGGCTGGTGCGGCTGGGCACCTTCCAGAGCGCGATCCACACCATGGCCGTGCCGGCGGTGCGCCGTCTGGCGCAGGCGCAGCCGCAGCTGGAGCTGGAGGTGCTGCAGCTGGAGCCGCACGAGAGCATGCCCGCGCTGCGGGGCGGCGACGTGGACCTGATCATCACCACCACCGACTTCGGGGAGCTGCCGCTGGGCGACGACCTGGACCTGGTGCCGCTGGCCACGGATCCGGTGCTGCTGGTGGTCCCGCCCGGGCACCGGGCGGCCGGGCGCGGGCCGGTGGACCTGGCGGCCTGCGCGGACGAGCCGTGGACGCTGGACATGCCGGGCTCCTACATGGCCGGGCTCGCGCTGCGGCTGTGCCGCCGGGCCCGGTTCGAGCCGCGGGTGGTGGCCCGGTTCGGCAACTACCTGATGACGCTGCAGCACGTCGAGGCCGGCCTGTCGATCGCGCTGCTGCCCGGCCTGGCCGTCGATGCCCGCTACCGCGTCGCCACCCGCGAGCTGGCCACGCCGGTGACCCGCACCATCACCGCGGCCACCCGCCGCGGGGCGCCCCCGCGGGCGGCGGTGCGCGCGGTGCTGGACGCGCTGCGCCGGCAGCCGGGCCCGCCGGCCACCGGGCCGGTGGCCGGCGCGGCGGGGCCGGCGGCGCCGCTCAGCCCTCCAGAGCCGGGCACAGCACGGCGGCCGGGACGGTGAGGCGGTAGCCCACGCCGCGGACCGTCCCGATCCAGTGCGGCGAGCCGAGCTTGCCGCGCAGCGAGCCGACGTGGACGTCCAGGGTGCGGGTGGAGCCGAACCAGTTCTCGTCCCACACCCGGGCCATGATCTCCTCGCGCCGCAGGACCGTGCCGGGCTCCTCCAGGAGCATCGCGAGCAGGTCGAACTCCTTGCGGGTGACGCGCACTTCGTCGTCGTACAGGTGGACCTTGCGGGTGCGGGCGTCCAGCCGCAGCGGGCCCGCGCTCAGATGGTGCCGCTCGGGGCGGGGCGCGGCCACGGCGCAGTTCCTCCAGGGCGCGGGTGAGCAGCCCGGGCCGCTCGGCGAGGGGGCCAGGGCGGCCCGCAGCCGCAGCGCGGCGCCCTGCGGGCGGGGGTCACGCCCGGTGGGCAGGTCGCACTGCTCGGCGATGAGGCGGGCGGCCCGCTCGCGCTCGCCCAGGTGCAGCAGGGCGCCGGCCGCGTCGGTGCGCCAGGGAAGGCGGCGGGGGTGGTCCAGGCCCCAGCGCCGGGCGAGCCGGCCGGCGTCCAGGAACTCCGCGAGGGCGGCGGTGTGGCGGTGGGTGGCCAGGTAGTAGTGGCCGCGGGCGCGCAGCTGGTCGAGCGCGTGGACGCTGTCGAACAGCGCGTCGGGCAGCGGCAGTTCGAGCCGCCGGGCGGCCGCGTGGTGCTCCCCGGTGGCCGTGTACGCGGCGATCTCGACCGCGGCCAGCGCGGACAGCACGAGCCCGCCGCGGTCCTCCACCGCCTCGGCGGCCGCAGCCGCTGCCTGCCGGGCCCCGCGGGGGGCCCAGGCGCAGCAGGGCCTGGGCGTGCAGCAGGCCCAGGGCGGCGAACCAGCCGGGGGCGCGCTCGCGGTCCGCCTCGGCCTGCAGCTTCTGGCACCACACCAGCGCCCGGTCGTTGTGGTCGGCGTGGACGAGGGTACGGATCTCGCGGAGCGCCAGGTCCAGGGTGCGTCAGCGGGGTGTCCTTGAGGACGCGGTCGACGGCCGCCTCGTCCTGGCCGGCCGGTGCGGGCGGCCACAGCAGGGCCGTGGCCGCCCGCACCGGTCCGGTCCCCGGGGCGGGTCCGCCCCGGGGATCGGACCGG
>NZ_LIPN01000292.1 GCF_001418325.1 Streptomyces atriruber
GGCGAGCTGCTCGCCCTGCCCGGCCGCCGCCTGCGCGCGATCTGGACCCCCGGCCACACCCCCGGCCACGTCTGCCTCCACCTGGAGGAGGACCACCCGGCGGGCCTGCGGGGCAACGGCCGCCTCTTCTCCGGCGACCACCTGCTGCCCGGCATCACCCCGCACATCGGGCTGTACGAGGACCCGGAATCGGAGACCGTCACCGACCCCCTCGGCGACTACCTGGACTCCCTGGAGCGCGTCGGCCGCCTCGACCCGGCCGAGGTCCTGCCCGCCCACCAGCACACGTTCACCGACGCGCCCGCCCGCGTCCACGAGCTCCTGGCCCACCACGAGGAGCGCCTGGCCGGACTCCTCACCCTGCTCGCCGAGCCCCTCACCCCCTGGCAGATCGCCGCGCGCATGGAATGGAACCGGCCCTGGGCCGAGATCCCCTACGGCTCGCGCACCATCGCCGTGTCGGAGGCCGAGGCCCATGTGCGGCGCCTGGTGAAACTGGGGCGCGCGGAGGCCGTGCCCGGCAGCGATCCGGTCACGTTCGTGGCGGTGTGACCCGAGAGGTGCGCGGACCGGCCGGTAGAGTGAGCGCGTCGTCCTCACGTCCGCCAGGGGGAAGCCGGTGAAAGTCCGGCGCTGACCCGCAGCCGTGTACGGGCCCGGACCTCCGGAGCCCGTGAGCCGGAATGCCCGGCGCGGAACGTGACCGGCTCGCTTCATCGGGGCCCCCGATGAGCGGCACCGTCGAGGTATACGGAGCCGGAGCCGCCCGGTAGCCGTGCTCGCATGGTCCGTGCCGCCCCGCTCCCCGCAGGGAGAGGCAACCCGCCGCATCATGAACGTTCGTCGCAGCGCAGCGGTTCTGGCCGCCGTCGCCGTCTTCGGCTCGGCCGCAGCACCGGCCGCCTTCGCGGACGACAAGCCGTCGCCCTCGGCCGCGCTCCCCTCGGGTCTCTACGGCAAGACCGACCCCAAGTTCGACGGCGTCTTCCGCCAGTCGTACGCCCTGCTCGCCCAGGACACCGAGGGTGTCGAGCCCGCCGCCAAGGCGGTGGACTGGCTGACCGGCCAGCAGTGCGCGAGCGGCGGCTTCGCGGCGTACCGCGCGGACTCGACCGAGCCCTGCAACTCCAAGACGGCGGTGGACAGCAACTCCACCGCCGCCGCCGTGCAGGCCCTCGCCGCGCTCGGCAAGCAGGACCAGACGGTCAAGAAGGGCATCGACTGGCTGAAGTCCGTGCAGAACAAGGACGGCGGCTGGGGCTACAACCCGGGGCTGCCCTCCGATGCGAACTCCACCGGCATCGTGGTCGGCGCGCTCGTCGCGGCGGGCCGGAACCCCGCGGACGTGAAGTCCCAGGACGGCAGGTCCGCCTACGACGCGCTGCCGAAGCTCGCCATGGACTGCGACAAGGACGGCGGCGCGTTCGGCCTCGCCGACGCCAAGTCCGGCAAGCTCTCGCCGAACGCCGACGCCACCGCGGCCGGTGTGCTCGGCAGCCTCGGCAAGGGCCTCGTCGTCTCCGCCCCCAAGAAGTCCGAGACCGCCGCGCCCAAGTGCGCGAAGCCGGACACCGCCACGCAGGCCGCGGGCAACGGCGTGGGCTATCTGCTCGACACCCTCGGCAAGACCGACGACCACCTGATGTCGTCGATGCCGGGCGCCACGGACCAGCCGGACTTCGGCAACACCGCCGACTCCGTGCTCGCCCTCGCCGCCGCCGGGCAGAGCGAGCGGGCCGAGAAGTCCGCCGAGTGGCTCGCGAAGAACTCCGCGGACTGGGCGAAGCAGTCGGGCCCGGCCGCCTACTCCCAGCTGATCTTCGCCGCGCACGCGGCCGGGATGGACCCGCGCGACTTCGGCGGCGCCGACCTCGTCAAGCAGCTGAACGCCACGGGCCCGGCCCCGGAGACCGCGTCGAAGTCCCCGGCCGCGTCCGACGCGGACGAGAAGGACGACGACGGCGGCGTCAGCGTCTGGTGGATCATCGGCGTCGGCATGGTCGCCGGCATCGGCATCGGCTTCCTGTACAGCGGCAACCGCAAGAAGAAGCAGTGACGCGGGGCCGTGTGCGGCGCGGCCGCGTAGTGGTCGGGGCGTTCCTCGCCGCGCTGCTCGGCGTCCTCGCCGCCGCGCCCGCCCAGGCCGCCGGTTACCGCTACTGGTCGTTCTGGGAGCGGGACGGCGCGCAGTGGACGTACGCCACCCAGGGGCCCGGCACCGCCCGCCCCGACGACGGCGACGTGCAGGGCTTCCGCTTCTCGGTCTCCGACGACTCGAAGGACTCCGCGCAGCCGCGCGGCCCCGCCGACTTCGCGGACATCTGCAAGGACACCCCGGCGAAGGACGGCCGCAAGCGCGTCGGCCTCGTCGTCGACTTCGGCACGGCCGGTGACGCCCCCGACGGCGAGCGGCCGCCGAAGCCGCGCACCGCCTGCGCGCAGGTCGGCGAGGACGCCACCAGCGCGGAGGCCCTCGCCGCCGTCGCCGAGCCGCTGCGCTACGACAACAAGGCGCTGCTGTGCGCCATCGAGGACTACCCGAAGTCGGGCTGCGGCGAGCAGGTCTCCGGCGACGGGGACCCGAGCGGCAAGAAGTCAGGGACCACCGAGGCGCAGGCGGACACCGATGAGGGCGACAGCGGGCCGTCCGTCGGCCTGATCGCCGGGATCGCCGCCGTCGCGCTGCTCGGCGGTGCCGGTATCTGGCAGGCCCGGCGCCGCCGCGGCTGACGCGGGGCCCGTACGGACACGAAGACGACACGGACAGCACCATGACGGACCACGGCAGCGGCGCACCCGCTCTCCTGCGGCGCCGCCTCGCCCCCGAGGCGCACCGGAGCAACGCGCTGCACCCGGGCGCCTGGTGGGTGTGGGCCATCGGCCTCGGCACCGCGGCGTCGCGCACGACCAATCCGCTGCTGATCGGGATGCTGATCGGGGTCGCGGGCTATGTCGTGGCGGCGCGGCGGACGTCGGCGCCGTGGGCGAAGTCGTACGGCGCGTTCGTGAAGCTGGGCCTGGTGGTCATCGCGATCCGGCTGGTCTTCGCGATCGTGCTCGGCTCGCCGATCCCCGGCACACACGTCGTCGTCACGCTGCCCGAGGTGCCGCTGCCCGACTGGGCGAAGGGCGTGCGGATCGGCGGCCGGGTGACGGCGGAGGGCCTGACCTTCGCGCTCTACGACGGGATCCGGCTGGCCGGGCTGCTGATCTGCGTCGGCGCCGCGAACGCCCTGGCCAGTCCGTCCCGGCTGCTCAAGTCGCTGCCGGGCGCGCTGTACGAGGTCGGGGTCGCCGTCGTCGTGGCGATGACGTTCGCGCCGAACCTCATCACCGACGTGCAGCGGCTGCGGGCGGCGCGGCGGCTGCGCGGGCGGCCCGACAAGGGGGTACGCGGACTGCTGCAGGTCGGGCTCCCCGTCCTGGAGGGCGCGCTGGAGCGGTCGGTCGCGCTGGCCGCCGCCATGGACGCGCGGGGCTTCGGGCGCACCACGCCCGTCCCCGCCGGGGTCCGCAGGGCGACGACCGCGCTGACGCTCGGCGGTCTCATGGGCGTCTGCGTGGGGACGTACGGACTGCTGACCGCGCAGGGCACGTCCTACGGTCTGCCCGCCCTGGCCGTGGGTCTGCTCGCCGCGCTCGCGGGGCTGCGGCTCGGCGGCCGCCGTTCGGTGCGCACCCGCTACCGGCCCGACCCGTGGGGCGTCCGCGCCTGGCTGGTCGCCGGGTCCGGGGTCGCGGTGGCGGGCCTGATGATCTGGGCCGCGTCGCACGACCCCGCCGCGCTGCACCCCGGGGTCGTCCCGCTGACCGCGCCGACCCTGCCGCTGTGGCCCGCGGCCGCGGTGCTGCTCGGCCTGCTGCCCGCGTTCGTGGCGCCGGTCCCGGCCGACTCCCCCGC
>NZ_LIPN01000293.1 GCF_001418325.1 Streptomyces atriruber
CCCCCGGAATCCCGCGCAGGGAATCCGCGTCCCGCAGGACGACCTCGTCGCCGCCCAGCCAGTGGTCGTGGGCGAAGTAGTGCGTGACGGTGCGCGCGAAACCGGCCCGGAACGCCTCGTCCTCGTAGCGCGGCACGGAGCGCGGCGGCGCCGGAACGCACGCCGTCTCCCAGTCCGTCCAGGCCCGCGCGGCGGTGGCCCGCACGTCCGGGTCGGGCGACTCCAGGAGCCGGTTGTAGGCGGCGGCCAGATCCCCGTCCCGCTCCCCCTCCGGCACCCCGTCGCGGAACGCCTCCCACGCCTCGGGGAAGATCCGCCCCAGCCCCCGCGTCAGGAGGTCCACCTCCGCGCGGCTGCCCGTGGCGATCCCCGTGAGGACGAGCTCCGAGACCCGGTCCGGGTGCGTCTGCGCGTACCGCAGGCCCAGCACGGACCCGAACGAGACGCCCCACACGAGCCATCGCTCGATGCCCAGGTGGCGCCGCAGCAACTCCAGGTCGGCGATCAGGTGCTTGACCGTGTTGACGCCCATGTCGGTCGCCGGGTCGCTCGCGTGCGGTGTGGACCGGCCGGCGCCGCGCTGGTCGAGCAGGACGATCCGGTACGCGTCGGGGTCGAAGTACCGGCGGAAGAAGGGCGTGCAGCCGGAGCCGGGGCCGCCGTGCAGCACCACGGCCGGCTTGCCGTGCGGATTGCCGCAGGCCTCCCAGTACACGCGGTTGCCGTCACCGACGTCGAGCATGCCGTGGTCGTAGGGTTCGATGTCCGGATAGAGGCCCATCGGGGCAGCGTAACCGCGCCCCGCGTCACTCCGCCTTCGCGTTTCGCATGCGCCCGTAGGCGTAGACGCAGCCCGCGAGCGCCAGGTCGGACAGGAGCATGAAGCCGATCGAGTACGAGTCCTTGGCGCTGTAGATCGCGCCCATGACCAGCGGCGGCAGGAACCCGCCGAGACCGCCCACCGCGCCCACGATGCCCGTGACGGAGCCGACCTGCGGCTGCGGGGTGACCTGGGAGACGAGGGCGAAGACGCTGCCGCTCGCGGTGCCGAGGCCCGCCGCCATGAACAGGAAGCAGATCGTGCCCATCGGGTTCAGCGCCGGGTCGAACGCCTGGATGACGGCGAAGAGGGCGACGACCGCGAGCGCGCCCGTGGTGACCGAGGCCGGGTGGATCCGGTCGGAGAGCCAGCCGCCGATGGGCCGGAAGATCACGGTGACCAGGGCGAAACCGGCCGCCTTGGTGCCCGCGTCGGTGGGCGAGAGGTCGTACCAGGTCTTCAGGTACGTGGGCAGGTACACCCCGAAGGCGACGATCCCGCCGAAGCCGATCGCGTAGAGGGCGGAGAGCTCCCACGTGACCCGTAGCCGTCCCGCCTGCCCCAGCCGGGTGCCGAGGGAGCTGGTGGGCACGGGCCGGTCGGGCCGGTCGGTGATGAGCAGCGCGCCGAGCACCGCGAAGGCGGCGAGCGCGATGGCCACGACGATGAACGGAAGGTTGTCGCCGTGCTTGGCGATGCGCGGGGTGAAGTAGCCGGACAGCGCCACACCGCCCATGCCCATGCCGAAGACGCCGAGGGCGAAGCCCCTGCGGGCGGGCGGGAACCAGGAGTTCACCAGCGGAATGCCGATGGCGAACGTCGTCCCGCCGAGGCCGAGCAGGAAACCGACCGCGAGCATCGCGCCGAAGCTGTGCCTGGCCGGAATGATCAGCAGCACCGGGATGATGGTGAGCGCCGAGACGAGCGGGAACATCTTCCGGGCGCCGTAGCGGTCGGTGAGCGCGCCGACCGGCACCCGGCCCAGCGAGCCGACGATCACCGGCACGGCGACCAGGAGCGACTGTTCGAACGAGCTCAGGTTCAGCCGGTCCTTGAAATCGCTGCCGAGCGGGGCCACCAGGTCCCAGGCCCAGAAGGTGAGCGTGAAGCCGACGGTCGCCATGGCCAGGTTGCGGTAGGCGGCACCGGAGGGCTTGGCCGCGCGAGTCTCGTCCACGTCCCCACGCTAGGAATCGGCATCCGGCGCAGCTAGCTCTATTGGGCCGTTCGGGTGCAGCCCCGCCGCGCGGGCCGCCGTGCGCAGCACCTCCCGCAGCATGCCCGGCGTGAGGCGCCCGGTGAACGTGTTGCGCTGACTGACGTGGAAGCAGCCGAAGACGTCGAGCGGCTCCCGGTCCGGGCCGCCCGCGAGCCGTACGCGAGCTCCGTGCCCGAAGGCCGGGCGCGGCTTCGGCACCTGCCATCCCGCCGCGGCGAAGGCGGGCAGCGCGGCCTGCCAGCCGAAGCCGCCGAGCACGACCACCGCCCGCAGCGTCGGGGCGANNGCGGGCGGCGCGCAGTGCACGGGTGAGGTGATGCGGGTGCCGTACAGCGTCAGGCCGTCGTCGGCGCTCTCCGCCGTGGGGCGGGAGGCGAGTCCGACGTCGTACAGCGCGGGAAAGAGGAAGTCGCCCGACCGGTCGCCGGTGAACATCCGGCCCGTGCGGTTGGCGCCGTGCGCGGCCGGGGCGAGGCCGACGATCAGGAGCGCGGCGTCGTGCGGACCGAAGCCGGGCACGGGCCGCCCCCAGTAGTCCCGGTCGGCGAAGGCCGCGCGCTTGGTGCGCGCGACCTCCTCGCGCCACTCGACGAGACGGGGGCAGGCGCGGCACTCGGTGAGGCGCCGGTCCAGGTCGCTCAGGCCGTCCATGCCCACCACCGTACGTACGCCCGCACCGGCACGGACACCGCCGCCGTGCCCGCCCGCTCAGGTCACCGCGGCCCCCAGCGCCACGAACCCGCAGATCAGCACGGCGAGCAGGGCCAGCAGCGGCCACACGAACCGCAGGTACTTGTCGTAGCCGACCTTCGCGAGCGCCACACCGCCGATGGTCACGGCC
>NZ_LIPN01000294.1 GCF_001418325.1 Streptomyces atriruber
GCGCACGGGGCCGCGGGCGGTGGGGGCCTCGCGGGCGAGGAGCAGGGCGAGCTGGTTGGCCTCGGTGCCGCCGGTGGTGATCAGGGCGTCGCCGCCGTCGTGGATCTCGGCGGCGAGGGCGCGGGTGACGAGTGCTTCGAGTGCGGTCGCGGCGGGGGCCTGGTCCCAGGAGTCCATGGAGGGGTTGAGGGCGGACGCGGCGAGGTCGGCGGCGGTGGCGACGGCGAGCGGCGGGCAGTGCAGATGGGCCGCGCACAGCGGTTCCGCGGGGTCGGCGGCGCCTTCGGTGAGGGCGTGGATCAGGGTGCGCAGCGCCGTTTCGGGCCCGGTGCCCCGGTCGGGGAGGACGGGGTGGGCGGCGGCGCGGACGCGTGCGGCGACGGCTTCGGGCCCGCCCGCGGGGAGGGGCCCGCCGCGGGCGGTGGCCCCCTCGCGGAGCGCGCCGAGCGCGATGTCGAGCAACGGCCTCAGGGCATCGGCTCCTCGGGCGCCTCCGGCGAGGGGCGGCGGGATGCGCGGAGTACTCATGGGGCTGTCCTTCGGGTGCGCGCGTACAGGAGCACCAGCCTGTACGCCGCGCGGGCGGTACGCCCGAATACTCCGGCGAAGGGAACCCGAAAGTGGTATTGCCGTGCGGAGGAAACGTGTGGGGACTGCCCGGGGTGCTAGGGACTGTCCGGCGAAGCCGGGGGACGTGCGCGCCGTGGCTCGCGGCCCCCGGTCCTCGGTCGGCTGCCCGGTGCCCGGTGCCGGTCAGTCGTTCTCCTCGCCGGCCCCGTTCCCCCGGACGCGCAGCGCCCGTGCCAGGTCGTCGAGTTGGTCGACGAGCTTGCGGCGCAGGGCGGGCGTGGGCTCGGCGTCGCGCAGGCACCGTTCGCCGAGGCGGAGCGTCTCGGCGTCCACGAAGGGGGCGGGGAAGGCGTACCGTCCGGCGGCCTCGGCCATGGCGGGTCCGCGGCGTCCGGCGAGGGCGACGGCGTCCTCGTAGTAGCGGGGGATGTACTCCCGGACGAGTTCGGCCTGTTCGGGCTGCCAGAAGCCCTGTGCGGTGGCGGTGAAGAGGTAGTTGGACAGGTCGTCGGAGCCGAACATGGCGTCCCACGCGGCTCGCTTGGCCGCGGCGTCGGGCAGTGCGGCGCGGCAGCGTGCGGCGCCCTCCTGTCCGGTGGCGCTGGGGTCCCGCGCCAGTTCCGCGGCGATGGCGGCCTCGTCGGCGGCGTCGAGGACGGCGAGCCGGGCGAGGATGCGCCAGCGCAGCTCGGGGTCGAGTTCGGGGCCGCCGGGCACGGTGCCCTCGCCGAGCCAGGCCTGGAGGGGCGCCGCCTGGGTGGCGACGTCGATGAAGCCGCGGACGGCGGTGAGGCGCAGGCCGGGGTTCGAGCCGTCCTCGGTGCGGCGGATCAGGTCGCGGCAGAGCTCGCCGAGGAGGGCGAGGGCGGCGGGGCGCTCCTCGGTGGCGGTGTAGCGGTCGGCGATGTGGAGGGTGGCGAAGGTGAGGACGCCCTGGACGATGGCGAGGTCGGTCTCCTCGGGGAGGTGGGCGCGGGCGGTCTCCAGGTAGGCGGCGCCTTCGAGCTCGCCGTCGCGGACCATGTCGCGCAGGCTGTTCCACAGGACGGCGCGGGTGAGCGCGTCGGGGACGCCGGAGAGCGCGCGCAGGGCGGTCTCCTGGGACACCTCGTCGAGGCGGATCTTGGCGTAGGTGAGGTCCTGGTCGTTGGGGACGATCAGGGCGGGGCGGCCGCCGTCGCGTGCGGTGGCGGCCGCGGTGGCGGGGACGTCCGTCTCGAAGCGTTCGCGCAGGACGAGGGTGCCGCCGTCGGAGAGGTCGCGGTCGTAGACGCCGACGGCGATGCGGTGGGGGCGGCCGCTCTCCCTGCCGGGGCCGCCTTCATCGCCGGGGCTGCCTGCCCTGCCGGGGTCGCCGTCCCGGTCGACGGTGAGCGTCCACGTTCGTCCGTTGTGGGTGACGTCCGGGGTGAGGGTGTCGACGCCGGTGGTGCGCAGCCAGGCCTCGGCCCAGGCGTGCACGTCGCGGTCGGTGGCGTGGGCGAGGGAGTCGATGAAGTCGGCGAGGGTGGCGTTGCCGAACTTGTGCCGGGCGAAGTGGGTGTTGATGCCCGCGAGGAAGTCCTTCTCGCCGAGCCAGGCGACGAGCTGGCGCAGCGCGCTGGCCCCCTTGGCGTACGAGATGCCGTCGAAGTTGAGCATCGCGGACGCGGTGTCGGGCACGGCGTCGGGGTCGGGGGCCACAGGGTGGGTGGAGGGGCGCTGGTCGGCGTCGTACCCCCAGGACTTGCGGGCGACGCCGAAGTCGGTCCAGGGGTCGGTGAAGCGGGTGGCTTCGGCGGTGGTCTGGAAGCCCATGTACTCGGCGAAGGACTCGTTGAGCCAGATGTCGTCCCACCAGCGGAGGGTGACGAGGTCGCCGAACCACATGTGGGCCATTTCGTGGGCGATGACCATGGCGCGGGTCTGGCGCTCGGTGTCGGTGACGGCGGAGCGGTAGATGAACTCGTCGCGGAAGGTGACGAGTCCGGGGTTCTCCATGGCGCCCGCGTTGAACTCGGGGACGAACGCCTGGTCGTAGGAGTCGAAGGGGTAGGGCTCCTCGAACTTCTCGTGGTAGCGGTCGTAGCAGGCGCGGGTGATGTCGAGGATCTCCTCGGCGTCGGCGTCCATGTGGGGGGCGAGCGAGCGACGGCAGTGGATACCGAAGGGCAGGCCGCGGTGTTCGGTGCGGACCGAGTGCCAGGGACCCGCGGCGACGGCGACGAGGTAGGTGGAGACGAGGGGGGTGGGCGCGGCCCGCCAGGTGCCGTCGCCGAGGTGCTCGGTGACGCCGTTGGCGAGGACGGTCCAGTTCTCCGGTGCGGTGACGGTCAGCTCGAAGACGGCCTTCAGGTCGGGCTGGTCGAAGGCCGCGAAGACGCGTTGCACGTCTTCCATGAAGAGCTGTGTGTAGGTGTACGTCTCGCCGTCGGTGGGGTCGGTGAAGCGGTGCATGCCTTCGCCGGTGCGGGAGTAGCGCATCGCGGCGTCGATCCGGAGTACGTGTTCGCCTGCGGTGAGTCCGTCGAGGGCGAGGCGGTTGTCGACGAGGGCGGAGGTCTCCAGAGGGTGCCCGTCGAGGGTGACCGTGCGCAGCTCGGCGGGCTTGAGCTCGACGAAGGTGGCGCCTGCGGTGCGGGCGCTGAAGCGGATGACGGTCCGGGAGTCGAAGGTGTCGCGGGCGGCGTCGGCCGCCCGGGTCAGATCGAGCTCGACCGTGTACCGGTGGACGTCGATGAGCTGGGCTCGGGTCTGCGCTTCGTCGCGCGTCAGTACGGGCATGGGCCCATGCTGCCCGATGGTGCCGGACCGGTGTAGGGCTGTCCCCTCTCGGGACCGCGCCGTGCGCTCCGAGGTCGGTACCGCGAGGGTTTACCCGGAATCAACCCCCTGGTGGACGTTCTTGCTCCGTCGGCATGTCACCGTGACCGGTGCTTGATGGCACGCGAAGACATGGCTGTTCGTCATCACAGGGGGATCTCACATGCGACTCAAGCTCTTGAGTGCTGCCGCGGGGCTGGCCGCACTGCTCACGGCGGGCCTCACCGCGCCCGCCGCCCAGGCCGCCGACGACGTGCAGGTTCTGGCCTCGCGCAACGTCACGGCCAAGACGTCCGACCGCGCGCCCGGTGGCTACATGTCCGTGAAGGTCAGCTATTTCGCCCAGGGCGTCGATCAGGCCGGAGACACGTACTACCGCGGATCGGTCAGGGGGCACGTCGAGGACCTGGAGGGCGACGGATACTGCGCCAGGGCCCAGGCCTGGTACGACGGAGTCACGTACAACATCTCGGATGCCGCATGCCCCAAGGGAAATGCCAGGCCGGCGGCGAGCACCTTCGATTTCACCTACAGGGCGCTGGTTCGGGTGTGCCTGTGGAAGGGGAACCGGGTGCACTACTGCAGCTCGTGGAAGTAGGTACGGCGAGCTGCTGCCGGCCGCCCGGTGGGTGGCCGGCCGGGGCATCGGGCGGCTAGCTGGAGCAGCCGGGCAGCTGGGCCCGCGCGGACTCGGCGACCTTCTCGCCGTTGACGTACATCTCGCTGTAGATGCCGCGGACGTAGACGATCGCGTTGTAGCAGGCGCCTGCCGCGTCCAGCGATCCCACGGAGAAGAACTGCTTGTTGTAGCCGAACTCCTTGTCCGGGTTGAAGGCCACGTCGGACCAGATCCTGATCTCCACGGTGGCGTTCCCGCAGCCGCCGCCGCGTCGTTCGACGGTGGCCCTGGCCCTGCCGAATCCGTCGCTGACGGGTACGTGCGCGGTGTTGGTGCACGGCAGGGAGCGGGACGGCTCGGAGGGTGTGCCGGCCGGCGCCGAGTGGGCGGGCGCGGCGACGAGAGCGGGCAGGACGAGGAGTGCGGCTGCGGCGATGCCGCGCAGCGAGTTCTTGATCATGTACCGGTGATAGCGGTCCGCTGCGGGCGGTGGCGGGCGAAGCGGAGATCCGTCACTCGCGCGGGCGGATTAGTCGCACTGAGGAAACGACACGGCAGTTCTCACTGCGCGTGCTTCACGCAGGGCGGCTTCCGTCGCTGGTCAGGGGCTGCTCGGCGATCTGCTCGTGGTGCCTGATCACTTCGGCGATGATGAAGTTGAGCAGCTTCTCGGCGAAGGCCGGGTCGAGTTTGGCGCTCTCGGCGAGCTCGCGCAGGCGGGCGATCTGGCGGGACTCGCGGGTCGGGTCGGCGGGCGGCAGCTGGTGCTGGGCCTTGAGGTGGCCGACCTGCTGGGTGCACTTGAAGCGTTCGGCGAGCATGTGGACGACGGCGGCGTCGATGTTGTCGATGCTGTCGCGCAGGCGGGACAGCTCGGCGCGCACGGCCTCGTCCGTCGCCGCGGCGGGGCTCGCGCCCGTGGCCGCGCCCGAGCCGTCGCTCGTGCCGTTCACGCTGTTGTCGTCACTGGTGTGGCTGGTGGTCATGGTCCACGAGCCTACGTGGCCGGTCCGGGGCCGCCACCGGCGGAAGAGCGCAAAATGGGTGGGTGCTCGGGGTCGGGTATCTGGTGCGACCAGCCGCCGGGTACGGCCCTTCCCTGCTGGTCGCGGAAGCGTACGGGGGCCATGCCGACCCGGCGGGTGAAAAGGCGCGAAAAGTACGCCGGGTCGTCGTATCCGACGCGGCGGGCGACGGCGGCCACGGGCAGTTCGGTGGCGGCGAGGAGCTCCTTGGCGCGGCCCAGGCGGATGCCGAGGAGGTAGTCCTTGGGGCTGCAGCCGGCGCCGCGGCGCACGGCGGTGCGCAGTTCCGCGGGGGTCATGCCGTGCCGGGCGGCGTGCTCGGCGACGGACAGGGGCTGGAAGGCGTCGCGGGCCAGGGCCTGCAGGACGGGGTCGCCGTCGGGCGCGATGTCGGCGCGGGCGCGGCGCAGCGCGACGAGGAGTTCGTGGACGGCGGCACCGGTCTCCACCTCCAGGAGGGGGTTGCCGCGACGGGCCGCGCGGGCGATGCGGGCGACGACGGAGCGGGCGCCCGCCGCGTCGGAGAGCGGCACGACGGGCCGGGTGGGCTCGATGTAGCCGAGCTCGGTGTACGTGGCGGTGGCGGGCCCGGTGAAGTCGACGAAGCACTCGTCCCAGCCGGTGTCGGGGTCGGGTCCGTAGTGGTGGCGTGCGCCGGGGGTGAGCCAGATCAGGGCGGGTGCGGTGACGGTGGTGCGGCGTCCGTCGGGGCCGCGGAACCAGCCGCCTCCGGAGCTGACGACGACGGCGACGTGGTGGTCGAGGGTGCGCGGGCCCACGGTCGGCAGGATGCCGTGCTGCAGGCCGACGCCGAGGCAGGCGAGACCGAGCTTGTGGTGGGCCGGGCTGGGGGTGAAATACCGCATCCACGTGTGGTACATCCGCGTATGTCCCTTCCTGGATGCGTTCAGTTCCGCGCCGCGTCCGGTTCCCTCGCTGCGTCCAACCGGACCCGATCTTTGTCCATGGACCCTGCCGCCCGCCAGAGGTGATCGTGGGCGAGACGTGAGCGAGAGGACGCGATGAACGGGTTCAGGGTCGGCGAGGACGATTTCGAGGTGGACGGGCGGCCGGTGCGGCTGCTCTCCGGTGCGCTGCACTACTTCCGGGTGCACGAGGCGCAGTGGGGGCACCGGCTGGCGATGCTGCGGGCGATGGGGCTCAACTGTGTGGAGACGTACGTCCCGTGGAACCTGCACGAGCCGCGCCCCGGCACGTACCGCGACGTCGAGGCGCTCGGCCGGTTCCTGGACGCGGCGCACGAGGCGGGTCTGTGGGCGATCGTGCGGCCGGGTCCCTACATCTGCGCGGAGTGGGAGAACGGCGGGCTGCCGCACTGGCTGACGGGTGCGGTGGGGGCGCGGGCGCGGACGCGCGACGAGGAGTACCTGGGGCATGTGAGCCGCTGGTTCCGGCGGCTCCTGCCGCAGGTCGTGGCGCGCCAGCGGTCCGTGACCTCCGGGCCCTGCGGGCCGGGCGGCGGGCCGGTGATCATGGTGCAGGTCGAGAACGAGTACGGCAGCTACGGCTCGGACCGGGTGTACCTGCGCCGGCTGGCGGACCTGCTGCTCGCGGAGGGCGTGGAGGTGCCGCTGTTCACCTCGGACGGGCCCGAGGACCACATGCTGACCGGGGGCTCGGTGCCGGGCATCCTGGCGACGGCCAACTTCGGGTCGGGGGCACGGGCGGGTTTCGGCACGCTGCGCAGGCACCGTCCCAAGGGCCCGCTGATGTGCATGGAGTTCTGGTGCGGTTGGTTCGACCACTGGGGTACGGACCACGTCGTGCGGGACGCCGAGGACGCCGCGGCGGCGCTGCGCGAGATCCTGGAGTGCGGGGCGTCGGTGAACCTGTACATGGCGCACGGCGGCACGAACTTCGCGGGCTGGGCGGGCGCCAACCGGGGCGGCGGCTCGTTGCACGACGGGGAGCTGCAGCCGGACGTCACGTCGTACGACTACGACGCGCCCGTCGACGAGTTCGGCCGGGCCACGCCCAAGTTCTGGGCGTTCAGGAAGGTCCTCGCGCCGTACGCGTCCGCTCCCCCGCCCGAGCCGCCCCCGCCGCCGCCCGCGCTGGAGACGCCCGTGTCGGCGGCCCTGCCGGACTGGTGCCCGCTGGACGCGGTCCTGGAGGCCCTGGGCGGCCCGGAGTCGGAGCACGCCGTCCCGCCCACGTTCGAGGACCTCGACGTGGACCGCGGGCTGGTGCGGTACGCGGTGACGGTGCCGGGTCCGCGGGAGCCGTATCCGCTGCGCGTGCGGGGGCTGCGGGACCGGGCGGTGGTGTACGTCGACGGGAAGCGGGCCGGTGTCCTGACGGAGGGCACGCCGACCGTGCCGGATCCCGTGGCGGGGCACGCGCGCGTGGAGCTGTGGGTGGAGTCGCTGGGGCGGGTCAACTACGGTCCGCGGACGGGAGAGCGCAAGGGGATCACCGGGGGGATCCTGCACGAGCGGCAGTATCTGCACGGGGTGCGGGCGCGGGCGCTGCGGCTCGACGCGTTCGACGTGCCGTCGGCGGTGCGGGCGGTGCCTGCGGCGGGTCCCGGGGAGGGGCGTCCGGGGCTGTACCGGGGCACGGTCGAGGTCGGCTCCCCCGGGGACGCCGCCCTGGAGCTGCCCGGCTGGACGCGCGGCTTCGTGTGGGTGAACGGCTTCAACCTGGGCCGCTACTGGTCGGCGGGCCCGCAGACGACGCTGTACGTGCCCGGTCCCGTGCTGCGGGCCGGGGCGAACGAGGTGTGGGTCCTCGAACTGGAGGAGGGCGGGGAGCGGATCGGGCTGGCATGAGGACGAGGACGACCGGGCCCGCCCCCTCAGGAG
>NZ_LIPN01000295.1 GCF_001418325.1 Streptomyces atriruber
CCGCTCGCCCCTGGCCCTCTCCCTCGCCTCCGGGACTCCCCGGGCCGTCGTGCTCCTCCTGCACGGAGGCCGCGAGCACGGTACGTCGACGCCCCCTCCGTGGAACCTGCCGAGCCTGCGGATGCGGCCCTTCGCGCGTGCCATCAGAAGGGCCTACGGCACGCGGGGCGTCGCGGTGGGGCAGGTCCGCTACCGCTGCCGCGGGTGGAACGGCGAGCGGGAGGACGCCGCCAGGGACGCCCGCCGGGCGCTCGACGAACTGGCTCCGCGCATCGGGGACGCGCCCGTCGTCCTCGTCGGGCACTCGATGGGCGCCCGCGCCGCCCTGAGTGCGGCGGGCCACCCCTCGGTCCGGGCCGTGGTGGGCCTCGCCCCGTGGTGCCCGACAGGGGAGCCGGTGGCCCAATTGCGGGGCCGTGGTGTCGTACTGCTGCACGGCGACCGGGACGGGACGACCGACCCCGCCCGGTCCGGGGAGTTCGTGGCACGGGCGGCGGCGGCCGGGGCGGCCGCGGGCCTGGTGCCGATGAGCGGCAGCGGCCACGCGATGCTGCGTAACGCACCCGCCTGGCACGCCCTCACCACGGCGACGGTCGGCGGCCTCCTGGGGCTGGGCCCGCTCCCCGACGAGGTGACGCGGAGCCTGCACGTGCGTCCCGCGGTATAGCGCGAGGCTCTCGGGGCGGTTCCGGTCGGCACCCGTCAGGACGTCGGCCCCGTTGCCTGCACCCGGGCCGCGTAGGCGCGGATGTCCGCGTCGGGGTCCGTGGTCGCGGCGGTGAGGGCCGCTCGGGCCTCGGGGTCGGTGACGTGGTCGAGGAGGGACAGGACGGCGGCCTTGCGCACGTCCGCCTCGGGGTCGGCCGAGGCCTCGGCGAGGGCGGGGACCGCCGGGCCCGGCGGCGCCGCCCGCAGGGCGGTCGCGGCACCGGCCCTGACCTGCCAGGCGGGGTGGCCGAGCGCGGCCACGGCCCGTTCGGCATACGGGAGCGGGCAGCCCGTGACCGCGAGCGACGCCAGTGCGGCCGCGCGGACCAGCGGATCGGGGTCGTCGAGGAAGGGCGCGAGCCACGACGGCGACGGATCGCGCACCGCCGCGAGACCGCGGGCCACCGCCACCCTGACCTCGCGGGCCGGGTCGTCCACGGCGGCCGCGAGGTCGGCGGCCGCGTCCACCGACACCAGCGCCCGCACGGCGTGGATGCGGACGTCGATGTCGGCGTCGGCCAGCGCGGCGGCGTACAGCGCGGCGTCCCCGAGCCGCAGCGCCCGCAGGACGTCCACCGCGGCGCCCCGCACGGCCGGATCCGCCACACCGAGCGCCGCGCGCAGGCCCGCCCCCAACTCCGTCTCCGCGGGCAGCACTTCGACCAGCTCGCGCAGAGCGCCCGCCGAGGCCGCCCGTACCTGAGGGTCGGGGTCCTGAAGTGCCGCGGCGAGCGCGGGACCGGCACCCGCGGGCACCGTCTCGGCGACTACGGCGACGGCCGCGGCCCGCACCGCCGGTTCGGCGTCCCCGAGGTAGGGGGCGAGGGCTGCCAGGTCGGGGGATTCCTCGGCGAGGGCGAGGAGGCCCAGGAGGGCGGGGTCCGCCGCCGGGGCTCCGAGGAGCGGGGCGGCGGGATCCTCAGAGGGCGGTGACGCCTCGGCGGGCGCCGTCGGGCGGGCGGCGGGCGCGACGTTCCGCGGCCCCGCCGTCGCCACCGGCACCAGCGCGACCTCGCCCAGTACCCGCTCCGCCCCGGCCACCGGATCGAACTCCGGCACCGGCACCACGTACGGCTCGACCGGCCTGGCCCTGAACTCCATCGCTCCCGAAGGGGACTTGTAGACATCGAGATGGTGCAGCCAGCCCGCGTCGTCGCGCTCCGGATGGTCGAGGCGCTCGTGGTACAGCCCCCAGCGGGACTCCGTCCTCGCCAGCGAGGAGCGCGCGGCCATCTCCGCGCAGTCCCGGATGAACGACACCTCCGCGCACCGCATCAGCTCATGGGCGGTGCGCGCCCCCATTGCGGCGATCTCGCCGGTCATCCGCTCGAACGCCTCGACGGCCAGGGACAGTTTGGCCCCGGACTTCGGAGGCGCCACGTAGTCGTTCACGAACCGGCGCAGCTTGTACTCGACCTGGGGCTGCGGCGGGCCGTCGGGACGGCGCAGCGGCCGGTAGACGAGCTCGTGCGCCGCGGCCAGCTGATTGCCGGGCAACTCGCCCTCGTACGCGCGGTACTGTGAGGCGTCGGCCCCGGCCAGGTCGCCGAAGACGAAGGCGCCGATCATGTAGTTGTGCGGTACGCAGGCCAGGTCGCCGGCCGCGTACAGGCGCGGCACGGTGGTGCGCGCCTGTGCGTCGACCCGCACCCCGGACGCTGAGTGCCCGCCGCACAGCCCGATCTCCGAGATGTGCATCTCTACGTCGTGCGTGCGGTAGTCGTGGCCGCGGCCCTCGTGGAAGGCGGCGCGCGTGGGCCGTTCCGTCGTGTGCAGGATCGACTCGACGGTGCTGATGGTCTCCTCCGGCAGATGGCTGAGCTTCAGGTACACCGGGGCCCGGTCGGAGGCGAGTTCGGCCGCGAACTCGGCCATCATCTGCCCCGACCAGTAGTCCGACTCCACGAAGCGTTCGCCGTGCCGGTTCACCTGATAGCCGCCGAACGGGTTGGCGACGTACGCGCACGCCGGGCCGTTGTAGTCCTTGATGAGCGGATTGACCTGGAAGCACTCGATCCCGGTGAGCGCGGCCCCCGCGTGGTACGCCATCGCATATCCGTCGCCCGCGTTCGTCGGGTTCTCGTACGTCCCGTAGAGGTAGCCGGACGCGGGCAGGCCGAGGCGCCCGCAGGCGCCGGTGGCGAGGATCACCGCGCCCGCCCGGACGGTGACGAACTCGCCGGTGCGGGTGTTGAACCCCGCCGCGCCCACCGCACGGCCCGCCACCGTGAGCACCCGCACCGGCATCACCCGGTTCTCGATGCGGATCCGCTCCCGCATCTCGCGGCGGCGCAGCTGCCGGTAGAGGACCTTCTTCACGTCCTTGCCCTCGGGCATCGGCAGTACGTAGGAGCCGGAGCGGTGCACCTGGCGGACCGCGTACTCGCCGTGCTCGTCCTTCTCGAACTTCACTCCGTACGACTCCAGGCGCTGGACCATGGCGAAGCCGCGGGTCGCGGTCTGCCGGACCGTGGACTGGTCGACGATGCCGTCGTTGGCGCGGGTGATCTCCGCGACGTAGTCGTCCGGCTCGGCGCGGCCCGGGATGACCGCGTTGTTGACGCCGTCCATGCCCATCGCGAGGGCGCCGGAGTGCCGCACGTGCGCCTTCTCCATGAGCAGCACGTCAGCGCCGTGTTCGGCGGCGGTCAGGGCGGCCATGGTGCCCGCGGTGCCGCCGCCGATGACGAGGACGTCGCAGGAGAGCTCGGTCGCGTCGGCGAGGTCGGGGATGGCCAGGGGGGTGTCCACGGGCGCGCCTTTCACGGAGACAGGGGATACGGAGTACCGGGGCATGTGGGGTGAGGGGCGGAGATCAGAGGGAGGCCAGGACGCGGCGGCGGAGGTCGGCCGTGCCGGGCGCGTTGCGTGCGTCCCGCTGCCGGGGGTGCGGGACGTCCAGGACCTCCCCGGAGGAGAGCAGAGCGATCCGGTCGCCGAGGTGCAGCGCCTCGTCCACGTCGTGGGTGACGAACACGACGGTCGCGCCGGTGCCGCGCAGGATCTCCACGAGCAGGTCCTGCATCCCGGCGCGGGTGTGCGGGTCGAGCGCGCCGAACGGCTCGTCCATGAGGACCGCGCGGGGCCGCGCGGCCAGGGCCCTGGCCAGCTGCACGCGCTGGCGCTGCCCGCCGGAGAGCTGACGCGGCAGCTTGCGGGCGTGCCCGGCGAGACCGACCCGCGTCAGCCAGTCGTCGGCGGCCCGCCGCCGCCCGGCCCTGGGCACCCGGCGGATGGCGAGGGGGAGTTCGACGTTGGCGCGGACGCTGCGCCACGGCAGCAGGGCGTCCTCCTGGAAGACGAGGGCCCGGTCCGCGGCGGGTCCGACGACGGGCACCCCGTCCTGGGTGACGTGCCCGTCCAGCGGCGGCAACAGCCCGGCGAGGGTCCGCAGCAGCGTGGACTTGCCGCAGCCGGACGGGCCGAGCACGGCGACGAGTTCGCCCGGCGCGATCCGCAGCCGCACGGTGCCGGGCAGCGCCCGGCCCTCGCGGTGGCCGAGCCGCACGTCGTCGAGGGCGAGTGCGGCGCCCTGCCCGGTGCGGGCGTCCACGGGCGGTACGGGGCTCATGCGACGGGCTCCTTGTCGAGGGCCGGGGCGGGCAC
>NZ_LIPN01000296.1 GCF_001418325.1 Streptomyces atriruber
CGCGGCGCGCCGCGGCCTCCTGCTCCTCCTGCTTGCGCTTCATCGGGTTGCCCGACTTGCGCTTGCCCTTGGCCTGCTTCTGCTTCTTCTTCTGCTTGCCGGCGCCACCGCCCATGCCCGGCATCCCGGGCATACCCGGCATGCCGCCGCCCTGGGCCATGCGGGACATCATCTTCCGCGCCTCGAAGAACCGCTCCACGAGGTTCTTCACCGCGCTGACGTCGACACCGGAGCCCTTGGCGATACGGGCACGGCGCGAGCCGTTGATGATCGTCGGCTCCTGACGCTCGGAGGGCGTCATCGACTTGATGATGGCGGCGGTCCGGTCGACGTCACGCTCGTCGAGGTTGTTGATCTGGTCCTTGATCTGCCCCATGCCGGGCATCATCCCGAGCAGCTTGCTGATGCTGCCCATCTTCCTGACCTGCTCCATCTGGGCCAGGAAGTCGTCGAGGGTGAAGTCCTGGCCCTTCTTGGAGGCCAGCTTCGAGGCCATCTTCTCGGCCTCTTGCTGCGAGAAGGTCTGCTCGGCCTTCTCGATCAGCGTGAGCATGTCGCCCATGCCGAGGATGCGGGACGCCATGCGGTCCGGGTGGAACGCGTCGAACTCGTCCAGCTTCTCGCCGTTCGAGGCGAACATGATCTGGCGGCCGGTGACCTGCGCGATCGACAGGGCGGCACCACCGCGGGCGTCACCGTCGAGCTTGGAGAGCACGACGCCGTCGAAGCCGACGCCGTCCCGGAAGGCCTCCGCCGTGTTCACGGCGTCCTGACCGATCATGGCGTCGACGACGAAGAGGACCTCGTCGGGGCTGACGGCGTCGCGGATGTCCGCGGCCTGCTGCATCAGCTCCTGGTCGATGCCGAGGCGACCGGCGGTGTCGACGATGACGACGTCGTACTGCTNNACGCCCGCGCGCTCGGCGACCACGCTCAGCTGGTTGACGGCGTTGGGGCGCTGCAGGTCGCACGCGACCAGGAGCGGCGAGTGCCCCTGCCCCTTCAGCCAGAGGCCGAGCTTTCCGGCGAGGGTCGTCTTACCGGCACCCTGCAGGCCCGCGAGCATGATGACCGTCGGCGCGGTCTTGGCGAACCGGAGACGGCGCGTCTCGCCACCCAGAATGCCAATGAGCTCCTCATTGACGATCTTGATGACCTGCTGGGCGGGGTTGAGGGCCTGGGAGACCTCGGCACCGGCCGCGCGCTCCTTGACCTGCTTGATGAAGGCGCGGACGACGGGCAGGGCCACGTCCGCCTCGAGCAGGGCGATGCGGATCTCGCGCGCCGTGGCGTCGATGTCCGCCTCGGACAGGCGGCCCT
>NZ_LIPN01000297.1 GCF_001418325.1 Streptomyces atriruber
GCCCACCCCGCGACCTCCTCCGCGTCCAGCGTGACGAGGGCGACCGGGTAGGGCCGGTGGTCGCCGACCATCACGGCACGGGACACGAACCGCGAGGTCTGGATGGCGAGTTCGCTCAGCGAGGGCGTGAGGTTCTTGCCGCCGGACGTGATGATGAGATCCTTCTTGCGGCCCGTGATCGTGAGGTAGCCGTCCTCGTCGAGCGCGCCCAGGTCCCCGGTGTGCAGCCACCCTTCGGCGTCGAGGACGTCGGCCGTGGCCCGGGGGTCGTTGTGGTAGCCGGGGAAGACCATGGCGCCGCGCGCCAGGACCTCCCCGTCGTCGGCGATGCGGATCTCCACGCCGTCGACGGGGCGGCCGACCGTCCCGTAGCGGACCGCCCCCGGATGGTTGAGGGTGAGCACGCCCGCCGACTCCGTCATCCCGTACCCCTCGTAGACCGCGATGCCGCAGGCCCGCAGGAAGTCGACGGTGTCCGGCGCGATGGGCGCGCCCCCGGTCAGCGCCCACCGGACCCGCCCGCCGAGCGCCTGCCTGACCAGGCCGTAGAGCGCCTTGTCCGCGGCCTCGTACGCGTCCCGCAGCTCGTCGGGCAGCACCCCGTCGGCGGCGAGGACCCCGATGCGGACGGCCTCCTCGAACCGCTCGCGCCCGCCCTCCTGCGCCTCGGCGAGGGACAGCACCACGGACCGCACCTTCTCGAACAGCCGGGGCACGGAGGGCAGATGCGTCGGCCGCGCCTCGGCGAGCTCGGCGACCACGTCCTCGATGCGCCCGCCGAAGTAGGTGAGCGTGCCGCCCGCGATGAGTGTCGTGAACTCGATGAGCTGGGCGAGGAGATGGGCGAGCGGCAGATAGAGGTACGTGGACTCGCCGGGCCCGCCGTCCACGAGCGGCAGGGTGGCGTCCTGCACGGCCAGCAGATTGCCGTGCGTCAGCCGACAGCCCTTGGGCGGTCCCGTGGTGCCGGACGTGTAGATGACGGTGGCCAGGTCGGTGCCGCGGCACGCGGCCGCACGCTCCAACAGGGCGTCCAGCGGCCCGAGTTCCTTCGGCTCCGCAGTCATCAGGACCACGTGCCGCACCCCGGGCAGCCGGTCCCGCAGCCGCTCGATCTTCGCGGCCTGCGCCTCGTCCTCGCAGACCACGACCTCGGCGCCCGAGTCCGAAAGGACCCACGCGACCTCGTCGTCCCCGGCCGTCGGATAGACCGGGACCACGACGGCGCCCGCCGCGAAGGCGCCGAAGTGGGTGCAGGTCCACTCGGGGCGGGTCTCGGCGAGGACCGCGACCCGGTCGCCCGGACGGACACCGAGCGCGAGCAGGGCCCGGCCCGTCCGGCGTGCGGCGTCCCGGAGTTCCGCGTACGACATCTCGGTCCACGCCCCGCCCCGCCGGAACCGCAGGGCGGGCAGATCCGCGTGGCGGCCCGCCGCCCACTCCGACAGGAGGGCCAGGGTGCCGGGCAGTTCGGACGGCTTCTCGGGGTCCTTCCGCGTCTGCTGCATGGCTACGACGCTAAGGAGCCCGCCGCACCCCGGGGATGACGGGAAACGTCAGCACCACTGACCGGGCCGCTCAGCCGTTCTCGCGGCGCGGTGTTCTGGGAAGGCCCTCCCGACGCTAACGTCGTGACATGGCCAGGCGGACGATCACCGTGCACCACGTACGGGCCGTGCTGCGCGGCGCCGAGCGGCACGGTGTGGACACGGTGCCGCTGCTGCGGGGAGCGCAGATTCCGCCGCTCCTCCTCGGGGACGACCGGGCCCGGGTCACGGCGCCCCAGTTCGCCCGGCTCTTCCGGGAGCTGTACCGCGCGACGCAGGACGAGTTCCTCGGCCTCGGCTCCGCGATCAGCAGGCCGGGGACGTTCGCGATGATGTGCCGGGCCGCGCTGGGCTGCCGCGATCTCGGCGCCGCCGTGCAGCGCGGCGCCACGTTCTACGGCCTGTTTCCCGGCGGCCCCGACCTCGTCCTCGAACGGCACGGCGGCGAGGCGGTGTTCGGCGTCCGCAACGACCTCGAACAGGACTACTTCCTCGCCGAGTGCCTCGTCATCATCTGGCACCGGCTGTGCAGCTGGCTGATCGGGCGCCGCATCCCGCTGCGCTGGGCCGAGTTCGGGCACCCGCCGCCGCCGCACAAGGACGAGTACGAGCTGCTCTTCGGGTGCCCCGTGCGGTTCGGCGCCGAGCGGACCGGTGCGGGCTTCGACCCGCACTGGCTGGACGCGCCGCTCATCAGGGACGAGGACGCGCTGGACGAGATGCTGCGCCGGGCGCCCTTCGAGCTGCTCTCCCGGCGCGAGTACGGCACGACGGTCGCCGAGCAGGTGCGCCGCGTCCTCGCCCGCGCCCTGCGCTCCTCGCCGCGGCTGCCCTCCCTCGGCGAGATCGCGGCGCGGCTCGCGGTGAGCCCGGCGACGCTGCGTCGCCGGCTCGCCCAGGAGTCCACGTCGTACCAGCAGTTGAAGGACGCGGTGCGGCGCGACGCGGCGATCGCGGGTCTCGTGGAGGGCCGCGAGCCGATCGCGGAGCTCGCGGCCCGGCTCGGCTTCTCCGAGGACACGGCGTTCCACCGGGCGTTCCGCCGCTGGACGGGCACCACGCCCGGCTCCTACCGCACCGAGACGGAACGCCCGTCCGGAGCGGGCCCCTACGACTCCTCGCCGCCGCCCGCCTCCTCCGGCGCCGGGCCGTCCGGCGGCGGACCGTCGGACGGCGGCGCGGCGTCCGCCGGGGTCGCGGAGGGCGCTTCGCGCGGCTGAGACCTCGGACGGTCGAAGCGCGCGCCGTTGACCGCGGCGCCGTCACCGGACATCGTCGTCTCGCCCTCCTGCTTGCCGAGCCGCCTGCTGGTGCGGCCGAGAGCGATCAGGACGGTGATCAGGGACGTGGACGTGCCCTCGATGCGGCGGGTGTACCGCACGGCCTCCTCGTACGCCGCGTGCGCCTGCGGCAGCATGTCCTGCGCGTCGTACACGTCACCCATGTCCTTGAGCACCGACGCGTACCAGCCGGGGTCGGAGTCGCCGTCGACCAGGGCGAGCACGGCCTGGCAGGCGGCCACCGCGTCGGCGTAGGCGCCCTCCACGCCCATGCGGCCCAACTCCTCGTGGGTGAGGGCCATGTTGTGCAGGACGGCCGCCCGCCGCTCGGTGTCCCCGATCTTCGGGACCTCCCCGGTGAGCCGCTCCAGGACGTCCCGCGCCTCGGTCCGCTCGCCCATCGCGACCAGCGTGTTGGCGAGCGCGGTCATCGTCGTGGCGAGGTCGCTCGGATTGTCCGCCTGCTGCTTGTACGAGACCGCCTGCCGGAAGTACTCGACGGCCTCCTTGAGGTCGCGGGCGTCGCGGTAGGTGTCGGCGATGTCGTGCAGGATGATGCCGTAGACGCCCGGCGACTCCTCTGGGTCGGTCAGGCCACGCGCCTCGTAGAAACAGGCGAGGGCCTGCTCCAGGCGGGCGGGCCGCGACTGGCTGGTCTCTTCCGGCATGGCGGTTCTCCGTTCGGAGTCGGATGGTGGAGTCCTGCTGTCGTCGCGCAGCTCCCGTCCGCGGTGGATCAGCGCGCGGGTCAGGGTGACGGCCGCCTCCGCCGTCGTGGCGTGGTCGGGTCCGAAGGTGTCGCGCAGCTCGTCCAGTTGCTGCCGGTGGGCGAGGACGCCACCCGCGATGTCGCCCGCCTCCTCCCAGGAGAAGGCGAGGCTGCGCAGCACCCCGTACAGCTCGATATGACCGGGCCCCAGCACCCGCTCCATGTCGACGACGAGCCGCTCCAGAGCCATCAGCGCCTCCGTGTTGCGGCCCGACTCCCGCAGCCAGTAGGCGTGTTCGGCGCGGCTGGCCAGCGTGTCGGTGTGGTCGGGGCCGAGCACCCGCTCCCGGTCGGCGAGCAGTTCCTCGTACGCCGTCACGGCGCCGTCCGTGTCGCCCGCGCGCCCCCGGTACCCGGCGAGGTTGTGGCGGGCCCAGAACAGCTCGGAGTGGTCGCGGCCGAGGAGCCGCTCGCGGTCGGCGATGAGCTGTTCGAGGGCGGCGATCGCACCGGCCGTGTCGCCCGCCTCGCCCCACCACAGGGCGAGGAAGCTGCGGGCGCTCAGCGTCTCGGGCGCCTCGTCCCCCAGCTCGCGCTGGAAGTCGCACAGGACCTGCTCGAACGCCACCAGGGCGCCGGGCACGTCCTCGGCGAGCGCCCGCGAGTGGGCGAGGGAGTGCCGGGCCCGCAGCGTGTCGGGGTCGTCGGGCCCGCAGACGCGCTCGGTGTCGCCGACCACCTCCCGGAGTTCGCCGACCGCCACCAGCGGGTGACCCGACATCGCCCACATCTCGGCCAGGTTGAGCCGGGACCTGAGGGTGTCGCGGTGGTCGGGGCCCAGGCGCCGCACGGCCTGCCCGACCAGGGTCTTGAACTGCTCCAGGGCGTGCGTGTAGTGCCCGGCCGCCGCCACGCTGGTCGCCGACCGGAAGACCACGTCGTGCGCCCGCTCCGCCCAGAGCGGCCCGTCGGCCACGCTCCGCAGCGCGTCGGCGTTCGCCCGCAGCGCCCGGCCCAGCGCGGCGTCCTTCTCGACCTCGGGCCAGGCCTCGACCAGCGCGTCGGCGACGGCCACCGCGGCCTCGTCGACGCGGTCCCGGGTGAGGGTCTCGCGGATGCTGCGCTGGACCAGCTGGTGGACGCGCACGGCCTGGTGGGGGACGCCAGGCGTGTAGTCGACGAGGTGCATGCGGTGCAGGGCGCGCAGCGCGTCGACGGCGTCGAAGGGCTCCACGGAATCCTCGGGGTGTTCGCCCGCGCGGTGCCGGGCGAGATAGCCGCGGGCCGCCGCGCCGGTGAGCACCGCCGCGGGGATGCCGCTGGGGTCGAGCAGGGCGATGAGGACGAGCAGCGGGCTCGCCAGGCCCTGCGGCCGCATCCGGTCGGCGCGGTCGACGGAGAGCGACCAGGTCGCGGCGAGGGTGACGGTCTGCGCGTCGGGCAGCGAGCCGGGCTCGGGCACCAGCCGGGCCAGGTCGCGCGTGCGGCCCGCGAGGAGGGTGCGGTAGCGGGGGCAGTCGAGGCCGGTCTCCAGGAGGTACGCCGCGGCCTGCGACAGCGCGAGCGGCAGGTCCCCGAGGTCCTCGGCGAGCAGCGCGATGCAGTCGGGCGACTGGACCACGGCCGGGTCCGATCCGTTGCCCGGGTCCCTGCGCTCCCCCGCGAGCACCTGCGTGAGGTAGGCGACCGACTCCTCCCGGTCGAACAGGCCGACGTCGATGCAGCGGTGCCCGTGCCCGGTCAGCACGGCGTCGCGGCGCCGCGTGGTGACCAGGGTCCTGCCGTGCGGGCCGGCCGGCGGCCACAGGGCGATGCGGGGCGTGACGGGGTCGGCGAGCAGGTCGACCGGGTCGGCGAGGTCGTCGAGCACCACCATCCAGCCGGGGCCCGGCTCCCCGTCGTCGCCGGGCGGCCGCGGCTCCAGCCAGGCGAGGAAGCGGGCGGCGGCCTGCTCCGAGTCGGCGAGGGTGATGCCGAGGACGTCCTCGGCGGCCTGCGCGTACGCCGCGACGACGGCCTCACGTTTGACCGCGGTCACCCACAGGAGCAGGTCGACCTCGCCGCTGCGCAGCAGGTCGCGGGCGTAGCGGGCGGCCAGCTGGGTCTTGCCGACGCCTCCGGTGCCGGACAGGACCTGGCCGAGCACGGCGGTGCCGCCGTCGGCCATCTCGCGCGCGAGCCGCCTGCCCACGCCGCGGTCCTGGAAACAGTGCGCCTCCTGGGGCAGTACTCCGACGATGTGCGGGCTGTGCCGTGTGAACGGCCTGACACCCGCCGGTCCGCTCAGCCCTCGGCCGGATCCGGCGGGGAAGGGCGGTCTAGCCGCAGGTCCCCGTGCATCTCGCCGATGTTGACCGGGTTGCCGTAGGTCACGACGGATCCCAGGGTGGCCTGTGCGCCGGGACCGGAGGCCGTCAGGTGTCCGACGGTGGGCCCGCTGCGCGCGATGGTGGCCCGCAGCTCCTTCACCAGCTCCCGCAGCTCGTCGCCGAGCGCCCGGCGCACGCCGTCGTCCAGGTCGTCCAGCGCGATCTCGAAGCGGGTGCGCCAGGAGATCCGCTCGTCCCCCCGCAGGCGCCGCCCCAGGTCGCCCTCCACCCCCGTGAGCTGCGTGTCCGTGCGGTCCAGACGGGCCAGCTCGGCCCGCTCGCGCGCCGGGTCGCCCCGGCCGAACCACCGGGCCACCGGTCCCCGCACACCGCCCCAGGCGTCCGTTCCCGCGGCCTGCACGACGGCGGCCGACCCCTCGGCCGCCAGTGCTGTCATGGCGTCGTCGAGCATCGCCACACCCCCAGTCGTTCCGAGCCCCGCGGCTCCCCCTCTGGGAACGTAGCGCCGTGACGGCGCCCTGGATACCTGCGAGCCGGAGTCAACGAAGGTGAGCGTCCCGGTCATCCCGGCGATTACCCGCGGGTCTTTACGGTCGTTGTCAGAACACCCCCGCCCCTGAGGACAGTTGGGAGAGCCGCATGCACACACGTACCAGCGTCAGAGCGTGGGCCGTGGTGGCCGCGCTCGGCCTTTCGGCCACCACCCCGCTCGCCGCGGCACACGCCGAAGGCGCCGGACCCTCCACCGGAACCCCGACCGGAAACCCCTCCGGAACCCCCACCGGATCAGCCTCGACCGCCGGCTCCCCCGGCGACATCGTGACCTCCGAGCCCAGCAGCTTCCACCCCCTGCCGGGCCAGCCGACCAACACCAGGGCCTGGAAGATCCACTACCGCTCGACCACGGCCAAGGGCGAGCCGAACACCGTCTCGGGGACGGTCATCGTGCCCCAGGACGGCAGGAAGGGCCCCCGCCCCCTGATCACGTACGCCGTGGGGACCGTCGGCGTCGGCGACCACTGCGCCCCCAGCGCGGGCTTCCCCAAGGGCACCACCCTGGAGGCCAACCTCATCCAGCAGCTCACCCTGCGCGGCTGGGCGGTGGCCGTCACCGACTACGAGGGCCTCGGCACCCCCGGCGACCACACGTACACCGTGGGCCGCGCCGAGGGCCAGGCCGTGCTGGACGCGGCCCGTGCCGCGATCCGGCTGCCCGGGACGGGCCTGGGCAAGGACACGCCGGTCGGCATCATGGGGTACTCCCAGGGCGGCCAGGCCTCGTCGTGGGCGGCCGAGCTGCACGGCTCGTACGCACCCGACCTCGACGTCAAGGGCACGGCGACCGGCGGCATCCCCGGGGACCTGCTGAAGGTCGCGAAGTTCAACGACGGCCTGTACGGCTCGGGCCTGATCTTCATGGCGGCGATCGGCCAGAACGCGGCGTTCCCCGAGCTGAACCTCGACTCCTACCTCAACCCCGAGGGCAGGAAGCTCATCGGCGCCCTGCGGAACTCCTGCGTCGCGGACGGCTCGGTGCTCGGCTCGTTCAAGACCATCGCGTCCATGACGACGAAGAACCCCCTCGAACAGCCCGACTGGAAGCAGCGCCTGAACGAGTCGCGGGTCGGCACGGTCAAGCCGGACGCGCCCGTCTACCAGTACCACGCGCTCGGGGACGAGCTCATCCCGTACTCCGTGGGCAAGCAGGTCCGCGAGGACTGGTGCGGGCGGGGCGCGAACGTGGAGTGGCACACGGTGCCCGTCGGCGAGCACGTGAGCGGTGTGATCACGCAGTCGCCGTTCGCGGCGCAGTGGCTGGCGGAGCGGTTCGCGGGGAAGGGGGCGCGGAGCAACTGCTGAGCGGGGCGGCGGTGACGGGGTGCGGCTCCGCGCGGCGGGCCGTACCCCGGGCGGACGACCCAGCGGGCCGCGCCCCGGGCGCACCGCGAAAAGGAGTGGGCCGCGGCGCCTCGTCCCCCTAGGATCTTGAGGTTTGCACGACTTCGGGAATCGGGGGGATTTCTCGTCATGCTCATAGCGCCCACAGCCCTGTCCCTGGCCATGCTGGCCCTGTTCGTCCTGGCGATGAAGGCGTCGGACGCGGCGCCGCACCCCGGCGGAGCGGAGCCGGGCGCCGAACCGGAGGGCCCGGGAAGCCCCGGCAGCCCCGGAAAGGGAGCCGCTCGATGACCGCACCCACCACGCCGCCCGCACCGCCACGCACTCCGCCGCTGACACCGCCGCCGGAGGACCCCTCCCACGCGGACCCCGCGCCGGGCCCCGACTTCGTCACCCCGGTGGACAACGTCTTCGTACGCGCCCACCTCGGCGTCCCCGACATCGACCCGGCGGCCTGGACCCTGACGGTCGAGGGCCTGGTGGAGCGCCCCCTGCGCCTGGACCTGGCAGCGCTCCGCGCCCTGCCCGCCGACCGGCTCATCGCCGTCCACGAGTGCTTCGGCAGCCCGCTCCGGCCCGACACGCCCACGCGCGCGGTGACGAACATCGAGTGGACGGGCCTGCCGCTGGCCGCGCTCCTGGACCGCGCGCGCCCGCTGCCCGCCGCCCGGCACGTGCTCTTCGAGGGCGCCGACACCGGCCCCTTCCACGGCGAGGACGACGTCGCGTACGTGAAGGACCTCCCCCTGGAGACCGCCCGCCGCGACGTGTTCCTCGCCCACGGCATGAACGGCGAGCCCCTGCGCGCCCGGCACGGGCACCCGCTGCGGGCCGTGGTCCCGCGCATGTTCGGCACGAACTCGGTGAAGTGGCTGACCCGGATCATCCTGACGGACGAACGCCCGGAGCTCATGTTCACGACGACCTTCTACACCCGTACCCTCCCGGGCGACGACGCCCCGCGGCCGGTGCGCGCGGTGGACGTCAACAGCAAGATCCTCTCCCCGGCGAGCGGCGCCGAACTCCCCTACGGAACCTGGGCGTTCAGGGGCCGCACCTGGAGCACGACGGAGGTCGTCCGCCTCGACCTCTCCTTCGACGGCGGCCCGTGGGAACCGGCCACCCTCGACGTCCCCGGCGCCGATCCGGCCTGGCAGGGCTTCTCCCTGCGCCGCACGCTCGCGCCGGGCCCGCACACGGTCCGCTCGCGCGCCACGGACGCGGCGGGCCGCGTCCAGCCGCCGCCGGGCTCCCGGAACTCCGTCCACGAGGTCGGGTTCACGGTCGGCCGGGGCTGCGGGGCCGCCTGACATGGCAGACGCAGCGGCGTACGACATCACCGAGGACCTGATCCGCGCCGTCCTCGCGGAGCAGCACCCCGACCTGGCGGAGCTGGACATCCAGCAGCCGGTCAGGGGCTGGGACAACGAACTCTGGCGACTGGGCACCGACCTGGCCGTGCGCGTCCCCCGCACGGAGCGCGCCCCCGGCCTCCTCCTCCGGGAGCACCGCTGGGTCCCGGCCCTCGCGCCGCGCCTCCCCCTCCCCGTGACGACCCCCGTGCGCCTCGGCGAACCGACCGCCCGCCTGCCGGTGCCGTGGACCGTGACGACGTGGCTGCCCGGCACCCCGGCCGACCGCTCCCCGGCCACCCGCGGCGACCACGCGGCCGACACCCTGGCGGAGTTCCTGCGGGCGCTGCACGCGGCGGCCCCCGCCGAGGCCCCGCGGATCGCGGAGCGGGGCGCCCCGCTCGACACGCTCGCGCACCACTTCGACGGGCACCACGAGGAGGCGGCGGCCTACAGCGACGTCGACCCCGCCGCCCTCCGTGCCGTCTGGGAGGACGCCGTCACGGCACCCCCGTGGCAGGGCCCGCCCGTCTGGCTGCACGGCGACCTGCACCCCGCGAACGTCGTCGTCACCGACGGCACCCTCTCCGGAGTGCTCGACTTCGGCGAACTCTGCGCGGGCGACCCGGCGACGGACCTGGCGGCGGCATGGCTGCTCCTGCCCGAGGGTTCCGCGCCACGCTTCTTCGAGGCGTACGCACGCGCCGACGAGGCGGCGATCCGCCGCGCCCGGGGACGGGCCGTCCTGCAGTGCCTGGCCCTCATCGACATCGGCCGCAACGGCGAACGGGGCCTGCCCGGCGGCAAGGTCACGTGGGGCCGCGCGGGGCGGGCGACGCTGCGGAGGCTGACCGGGCGGTAGCCCGGCATCGCGTCGCCGAGCCGCCCCGCCGCCCCCTTGCGC
>NZ_LIPN01000298.1 GCF_001418325.1 Streptomyces atriruber
CCTCTCCGACAAGGGCACGGGCCCGGTGGGCGGGCTGCGCCAGGCCGCTGACGGAGCGGGGGGCCACCGGGGCCGGGTCACGTCCGGTAGCCGGTCGGTGTCAGTCCCGTTCCCCAGGTCGTTCCGCTGGTAGGTCCGCGGTGCAGGTCGCGCGCCCGAAGGCGCCGAACGCGGTGGCGCGCCGCTGGTGTTCACCGCGGATCGCGAGGGCGCAGCTCGCCTCGCCGCCCCGCTCGCCGAGTCGAATGCTGACGGCCGGATCCTTGCCGAGCGGCACGCGCACCGTCTTGCGCCACGGGAGCTCCACATCCGTCTCGACGGTGGCGCTTCCCCCGGCGTCCTTCGCGAGGTACGAGACGCCGGCGGTGCCCGTGCCGGTGATGCGGTACGTCACCGAGGCCGTGGGGACGGAGCGCCGCTCGGGCCCGTCGTCGCCGAGGAAGCCGTAGCCGACGAACCCGGCGCAGATGCTCAACAGCATCCCGCCCACGACCACCACGCGCCGGTTCGATATCTCACCGACCACCGTCGGATCGGCCGGATCTTCCGGAATGACGACTTCCCCCAAGTCGCCCCATTCTCTGTCCCCGTCCGAGCTTTCCTTCTGCATCTTCCCCCACCTCTGTTCCCCGCCCCCTGGCTGAATCGGGGCCGGTTATACAACACCGCGAAGGCGGTTCACCAGGCACAGGAGGAAACGGACCTTTCGCCTCGTGTCCGTGGCGCCAAGTCGGTTGAGGCGGCCAAGGGTTGTACGGAGAGGGCGATTCCCTGTGTGAGAAGGGGCACCGGCCCAAGCCGTCACGGCAGAGAGGCGGCTTCCGCTTGATAGGGGGAGGGGGCTTTGTGGGTCCTCTTCGTTGCCTGGTCGAAGGGGTGGGAGTCATGGATGGTGGCGGTGGGCATAGACATGCGATCGGTGCCGGGGATATGCGGGGTCACGCCCGGGGGTTTGTCGCGCACGTGACCGCTCGGAATCGGCTGCCGTTGGATTTCTCCGTCGCCAGTCTCCGCATCGTCGACTTCCTCATCGACGGCCTCCGCAAGGGCGGCCGTCCGCGCGGCGAGATCGCGGGGACGCTCTTCGGGCTCGGCGCCTATGTCGGGGAAGTCCTCGTGCGCCGCGCAGGCGCCGTCTGGGTCGACTTCGACGGCGAGCAGCGGAAATTCTTCGGGCAGCCCGTCGGCGTCCGGATGCCGGACGGTCGGGTGTGGAATCCCCTGGGGAAGGTCGTCAATTGTCTGGAGCGGGGCGGAACGGATGGCTCCGAAGTCTCGCTGCAGACCTTTTACCTCACGCTGCCGGGCCGGGTGCGTCATGTGGCGTGAAGTCGGTGACGATGGCATGTCGATGACTTATTGAGTCTTCTTTTGTTATGGGGAAATGCGGCACAGTGAGCCGCAGCGCGGGGAAGCGCGGGCGCAGGCAGGGCACGGGCACGGTGGGCAGTGTCAGCGGGGTTAAGAGGAGAGCGTGGCGCAGGGTGGGGTACATCGACGTTCGGCGGCTTGTGACGAAGAGCTGACTCGGGCTCTTGGGGCGGCTCGGGAGGGGGACGAGGAGGCTTTCTCCTTTGTCTATCGGTGCGTTCATCCCGGACTTCTCGGATATGTGCGTGGACTCGTCCGCGACGACGCGGAGGACGTGGTCTCCGAGGCGTGGCTGCAGATCGTGCGGGACCTGGCGACGTTCCGGGGGAGCGGCGCCGACTTCCGCCGCTGGGCCGCGACCGTCGCGCGCCATCGCGCCATCGACCATCTGCGGCGGGTGCGGAGCAGGCCGCGCGGCACGGTGATCGAGCAGGACGTGCTCGACCTGCCCGCCGTGGACGACACCGCGGGCCGGGCCCTGGAGACGCTGTCGACGGAGCGCGTGCTCGACCTGGTCGCGGCCCTGCCGCCCGACCAGGGCGAGGCGGTCCTGCTGCGGGTGGTCATGGGCCTGGACGGCCCGTCCGCCGCGCAGGTCCTCGGCAAGCGGCCGGGGGCGGTGCGGGCGGCGGCCCGGCGCGGAATCCTGCGCCTGGCACGGCAGTTGGCTCGTCCGCCGGACAGTGTGGGGCCTGTCCGGCGGCTGTCCGCGTCGGGCGGTCACGGCGGCAGGGCGTCGCTGCCGGGGTGCGCCGTCGCGTTGTGCGTCTTCCGGTGAGCTGGTGAGCTGATGAGCGCTGGGGGTGCGGGGCTCGCCGGGTCCTACTCGTTGAACCACTCGGAGGTGACCGTCGAACCGCCGCCGTTCCACTTCAGCGTCATCTCGTACCAGCCGTCGTTGCCGACGTTGTACGGGTGCTTGTCGCATCCGGAGTCGCCGCCGTCGCCGTCGGTCCACAGCGTGGAGATGTTTCCGGCCACGTACTGCTTCTTCAGCGAGCCGGTGACGCCGTTGCCGTCCGCCTTGGTGTCACAGATCTCGAAGACGTCCCCGTCGTCGTGGAACTTCATGTAGCCGCGGCCGTCGGGGAGCGTGATGGTCTTGTCGCTGACGCGGACACCGGCGGCCAGGGCCGGGCCCGACGAGACGGCGAACAGGGTGGCGGCGGCAGCTCCGACCACGGCGATGCGGGTGAACGTCGATCTGGTCGATCTGTTCATGGGGGTCCCCATCTTCTCTGCGGGGCCGGGGCGCGGCCCGAATGTGACGGACGTTTTCCGCCATGGCGGAAGATTCGCGCCATGGCCGAGATTGTTGTGGCGGGGCGTCCATGTTTCCTTGATTCCCGCTGGAGACCGTGAGGCTGTCGGTGACGCCGGTCCAGGAGCGGCGAAGTCTCCCCAAATGCCGTGCGCCGCAGCTAACCTGACGAGCCATCATTCGTCGACCGGCCGCCGCGGCCACGGAGAGGCCCGTGCCTGACGAACTCGGATTCGACGAGCTGCTGGACGACGGCGGCCTGATCGCCCGGCTGCTCGGGAAGACCGCGGCCGGGCGCAGACGGGAGCTGCTCTACGGCGCCGATCTGCCCGTCGTGCTCCTCGTCGGCGGACCCGGCATGGGCAAGGGCAGGCTGCTGCGCTGCATACGCACGCGCTTCGGGCCGCGCGTGCCCACCGCGTACGTGGACTGCGCCCTGACCGACTCCCGGGTGCTGGCGGAGGAGCAGCCCGGCAGCCGTTCGGAAGTGACCGAGGTGCTGCGCAGGATCGCGCTGCAGTACGGCGACTGGGGCGGCGACGGGGGAGGGATCGCCGTGCCGCGGCTGTACGCCGGACTCGCGGCCGTGGCGGCGAGCGACCCGCTCGCCCGCGCCGCGCCCCTGGTGGACGAGGTGGGGCGGCTCGACGGGATCCTGCCGCCCGGCTCCTTCTGGCGCGGAGTCCTGAAGGGAACCGCGAAGAACTACGCGGGCTACCTGGCGGGGCTCGTCACCAGCCCGCTGGCCGGGCCCTTCCTCAACGCACTGCTCGACGGTCTGTTCGCCCGCGTCTCCACGGAGGGCAGGGCCGCCCTCGCCGCCTGCTACGGCGAGTATCCCGGCGCGGGCGGCCACCCGCAGGCCGGACTGCGGGCGCTGGGCGAGGACTTCCAGCAGGGCGGCGAGGCACGGCGGCTCGCCGAGGGCTTCCTGTTCCGGGCGCTGCGGCAGGACATCGACGCCGCCTACCACGGAGTGCGCGGGCGCATGTCGCGCGTGGGGCGCCCCGCCCTGCTCCTCGACCACGCGGACGGCTCCCTGGGCAGGCGGCTGGTGAAGGCGGCGCTGGAGGACCGGGAGCGGGGGCACCACGACCGTCTCGTGGTCTTCGCGACGGCCCGGCGCGAGGACGGCGGCCGCTTCCTGCACCGGGCGGGGAGCAGCCATGACGGCATGGCCACCTGGCAGCCCTTCACCGGGACGCTGCCCGAGTGGAGCCGTCCGCCGGGCGGAGTCCCCGACCACGCGCCCCTGTGGCGCGGCGTGCTCCTCGTCCGCATGCCCGTGCTCACCCGCGACCGGCAGAAGGACGAGATCAGCCGGCTGCGGGGCGGCCATGGGCAGCCGGACAACGCGGTGCGGCTCCGCATCCACAGCGGTGTGCACCGGCTGAGCGGGGGCCGCCCGCTGTTCGTGACCCGGCTCGGCGAGGCGACCGCGGCAGTGGCCATCGCGTTTCCGACGCCCGAGGAGTGCACCGACTGGGCGATCCTGGACGCCCGGGTCCGCGCGGGCGAGGACGAGCAGGGCCGCCCCGTGGCCGACCGCCCGGTGGCCGACGTGCTCGTCGACGAACTCGTCGTCCACCAGCGCCCCGAGGAGCTGCCGCCGGAACACCGCGGCCACTGGCTCGACCTGCTCACCCATCTGTCGGTCGCCCATGACGTGGAGTGCGCCCAGACGCTGATGCGCGCGGTCCAGGAGGGCCGTACCGAGCAGTTGAACGCGTACCGCATCGCCGAACTCCTGGAGGACACCGGCTGGCCCGGCTGCCCCCGGCACTTCATCGGCGACCTCGGCCTGCGCCGCCTCCTCACGCGTCGGCTGTACGGGCTGCGGGCCGCGGGCGCCGCCTGGCACGCCGACCACGCGCTGCTGCAGGGCCACTACCGCGACCTGGGCGACCGCCACCCCGATGCCCTGTTCGTCACCGCCGCCGCGCACCGGATGCACCATCTGCTCGCCTCCGACGGCGCGGACCTCGTCACCCGGTACCTGGCGGACTCCTTCCGCACCCGTCCCGTCGACGAGTGGTGCGAGGAACTGCTCGCCATCGCGGACGCCGCGCTGATCGGCGTGGACGACGACCGGTACGCCCGCGCCCTCGGCGAGACCCAGGTGCGCGGCGACACCCTGCGGCGCCAGGTCGACCGGCTCCTGCACGCCGTGTGGCTCACCGAGGACCGGACGCAGCCGCTGGAGGAGATCGTGCCCGGCGTCCTGCGCGGGCCCCTGCGGGAGCTCAGCGAGGAACTGGCGAAGCTCGCCGACGAGGCGGTGCGCGACCAGGGGCCCGAAGGGGCCGACGTGGCGCGGGCGGCGGACGGGGCCGCCCTGCTGATCCGCATGGCCCGCGACTGGGGGGACCGGGCCGAGGACAAGCAGCCGCTGAAGCGGTGTGTGTGCACCGAGCACATCGGCTTCGGCTGACGGAACGATTCACCACCTGCACGACCGGAGTCACCTGCACGACCAGATCCACCGGCACGACCGGAGTCACCTGCACGACCAGGAGCAATCGGTAGAGGGAGGGCAGCGTTGAGGCAGTTCGGGAACTGGCTGTACAACACGTTCTTGGCCAACTGGATGCGCAGGATCCTCACGCTGCTCGGCCTCGCGGCCGCAGGCGTGCTCCTGTACGTGTTCCTGCCCCCGATCGGCGAGGCCGACCGTTGCGCCACCGGCGTGGAGAGGCACGGGGGCGAGTGCATCGGCGTCAACGGCACCGGATACGCCTTCGGCACGCCGGAGATCGACAAGGTGGCCCGCGCCATCGCCAAGGAGAACGAGGAGTTCGTCGGCGACAAGCCGCACGTCACCGTCGCCCTGATGATGCCCCTCCAGCCCGACATCGCCGCCGAACGCATCCAGCTCCGCAGCGAGATCCAGGGCGCCTACCTCGCCCAGTACCGGGCCAACCGCGAGGAGAACACCCCGCTGCTGCGACTCGTCCTGGCCAACCCCGGTGACTCGTACGCCCAACAGGAGCGCGTCGTCGACCAGTTGGCGGATCTGGCGGACGACAAGAAGGAAAACCTCCGCGCCGTCACCGGCTTCAACCTCAGCCTGGACGCCACGAAGAAGGCCATCGCCCGCCTCACCGACGAACTGCACATCCCGGTCCTCGCTAGCCGCGTCAGCGCGGACGAACTCGCCAACCCCGAGCGGGGCACCGAGGATCCCTATCCCGGCCTCGCCCGCATCATCCCGACCAACCGCCAGCAGGCCGACGCGCTGGCCAGTTTCCACGGCGAGCTCAGGGACGAACAGACCGTGCTGGTCAGGGACAAGCGGGAGCACGACATCTACAACAACTCGCTCGCCAAGGCCTTCAGCCGCGACGAGAAGGGACCGCCCGGACCCAAGGACCAGACGTTCGAGTCCCCCTCCATCACCGACCCCGGGGACACGGGCAACGACTTCACCCTCATCGCCCAGAACATCTGCCAGTCCACGGCACGCTACGTCTACTTCGCGGGCCGCCCCGTCCACCTGCGGCTCTTCGCCCTGAAGCTGGCCGACGTGCAGTGCCGGGGGAAGAAGTACACGATCGTCAGCGGCTCGGGCGCGGCCACGCTCAACCGCTACATGAAGGACGGCGACTGGGAGCGGCTGCGCGGCGGCGGCAAGGAACCCCTCGTCACGGTGCAGTACGCGGCGCCGGGCCACCCCGACGCCTGGGACCGGGAGCTGCGCGGCACGAAGGACCCGCAGGCACGCGCCCACCTCGCCGAACCGCGGGCGGAGCTGAACAGGCTGCGCGCGCTGATCGACAAGGGCAGCGCCGGGGACATCGGGCCCGTTCCGCTGGAGGATTCGCGCACCATGCTGGTGTACGACGGCACGCGCACCGTCGCCAAGGCGGTGCTGCTCGCCAACGCCCAGACCGAGGGCACGGTGCCGCCCCTGAAGCGGGTCTCCGACATGTGGCAGCGCCTCGAAGCGGTCAACCGCGTCCGCGGGACCAGCGGCTGGATCTGTCTGACCAACGCGGGCAACGCCTACGACAAGCCCGTCGCCGTGGTCGAACTCGATCCGCGTACGGAGAAGTTGCGGTTCGTCGGCATCGGCTGGCCCGAGGGCAGGCCCCAGCCGCAGGACTGCAGGGTGCCCAGCGACACGTGAAGGACGTGCGGCACCGCTCCCCGGGCGCGGACCCGGAGAGCGGCGCACCGGTCGCTACGGCGTCAGCGACCGGCCGAGCCGGGCGCCCGCCGGGGTGCCCAGGAGCGTACGGCCGTAGTAGACGCCGCTCGATCCCGGGACGCCCGAACTGCCGCTGTCCAGCTGGAGGATCGTGCCGTCGCCCGAGTCCTCGCCCTCGACGCCGATGGCCAGGCTCGCGCGGCCGGTGCCGGACAGGTCGGCCAGCGTCACCGAGGAGCCGAGGCGGTCGCCCGACTCGGTGGAGCCGGGGACGTCGGGCTCGTCCTGCGAGAAGGCCTTCGCGCCCGAGCCGGTGAGGCCGGACGAGGAGCCCTTCAGGAGCAGGGAGGTGCCCGCGTCCTTGCGGTTCTTGTCGGCGCGGGTGATGTCCTCGTCCGGGGCGCCCGCCAGGACGTCCGCGTAGCCGTCGAGGTTGTAGTCGCCCGCCGCGACCGACCAGCCCATCGCGTCGCCCGCCTCGGCGGCGCCGGGCACCCCGGACGTCGCCTGGTGGACCGTCTTCATGCCCGTCGTCGTGAAGCCCGTCGACGTGCCGGGGACCACCGTGACCTGGCCGCCCGCGTGGGCGCCCGACTCGGCGGTGTACGGCTGGCCGACGACCAGGTCGTCGTAGCCGTTGCCGTTGACGTCGCCCACGGCGACCGAGCGGCCGCCGGGGACGGAGAGGACGCCGACCCGGCTGAGCCCCGAGCGGCCGCCCCTGAACCAGGCGACCTTGCCCTTGCCCGCCTGGTCGCGGTAGGTCAGCGCCACGTCCGCGTAGCCGTCGCGGTTGAAGTCGCCGGACGCGGCGTCGGGGTAGGCGATGGCCGTGTCGCCCGAGGTGAGGCTGCCGCCCGACTCGTGCTCCGGGTCGAGCCGCGCGGCCCACGAGCCGCCGGTGCCGGTCGCCGCGGCGAAGACGTCCGCCTTGCCGTCGGCGTTGAAGTCGCCAGCGGCGACCGCGGAACCGAACCTGGCGCCGGGGTAGTGGAAGTCGTCCGAGAGCTGCATGTCCGTGCCGGAGGTGAACTTCGGCCCGTACAGCATCGTGACCGCGCCGCGGTCGGCGTTGCCGGACGTGTCGTCCTCGCCGGGCGCGCCGATGACGAGGTCCGCGTGGCCGTCGGCGTTCAGGTCGCCCCACGCCGTGGCCGCGCCCCAGTTGTCACCGGCCTCCGAGGTACCGGGGACGCCCGTGCTGGTCTGGGTCAGGGAGATCCTCGAAGCGCCCACCGGACCGTCCGGGCCGCCGGGGACGACCGTCACGCGGCCGCGGCTCGACGATGCCTGCGGGGTGCCGGCGATCAGGTCGGTGATGCCGTCGCGGTTGAAGTCGCCGGTCGGGACGGCGGAGTTGCGGCCCGCGCCGCTCGCGTAGCGGCGTATCTCACCGAGCTTCGCGTACAGGTTCTTGCCGGGGCAGACGGTCGCGAAGCCGTCCCGGTGACCGGAGACCGTGTTCAGCGAGGCCTGGTCGCCCTTCTTCCACACGCCGGTGTCGTCGGCGGCGGTCAGCGTCACCTTCCCGGCCGGGTCGCCGCCGTACTGACCGAGCTTCCAGGCCGCCACGCGCGCCACCGACTCCAGGGCCGCGCGGGTCGGCCTGCCCGCGGGCTCGTCCGTCGCCGGGTCGCCCTCGAAGTCGCCGAGGACGGCGATGCCCGTCGAGTCGCCGTCGAAGCCGTGGGTGTGCGCGCCGCGCACGGGCAGGTCGATGCCGCCTGCGCGGCCCTCGAAGACCTGGCCGCACTTGTCCACGAGGAAGTTGTAGCCGAGGTCGTTCCCGCCCTCGGTCTCCACGTGGTACGTCATGATGCCGCGGACCAGCGACGCGGACTGGGCGCAGCTGTAGTCGTTCGTGCCGACCGTGTGGTGGACGAAGACCGCCTTGACCTTCTCGATGTACTCCGGCGGGTCCTTGACGGCGGACTCGTCGGCGCCCCAGGCCGCGCGGTTGATGACGGGCGGCCGGGTGACCGTGGACGGCGGGGCCGTCGGCTTGGTCGGGGTGGGGT
>NZ_LIPN01000299.1 GCF_001418325.1 Streptomyces atriruber
CCAGCTCGCCGCCGAGCAGGCCCGCTACCGCACCGTGCAGTATTCGGAAACCCTCCGCAAGGCCCTCGACGCGACCCGGCGCAACGTCCGCGCGGTGGACTGGCTCCGGGCCGTCCCCGACATGATCGCCGAGGCGCTCGACCACGTCGCCGACCGGTACCGCCACGAGAACGCCATCCTGACCAACATCCGCAAGGCACGGGACGAGTCCGAGGACCCCGAGCAGAAGCGCCGCGCCGCCGAGCTGGTCGACATCGTCAAGGACTGCATCCGCCGCCACACCCAGCTGCAGTCCCGCCTCCTGGAGGCAGGCCCGCTGTTCCGCGCCGAGCAGGACCGGCAGGCCTTCGCCACCCCCACCGCGCGCTCGGGCCTCGATCTCTACGGCCAGCTGGTCGCCCCCCTGCTGCCGCTCCCCGCCGAGCAGGCGATCCGCGTGACGGACGCCTTCTTCGCGCGTGGCACCGGACTGCGCACGCCCGTGTCCGTCCGCGTGGGCGACCTCGTCGACATACTGCTCACACCGCCGATGGAGCGCGAGCACCTCGGCGCGGAGATGCCCGAGCCCGACCTCATCGCCACCCCGGACGACAGCCGGTTCAGCGAGGAGCAGCTCGCGAGCGCCATGGAGCTGCTCGACCTGCCGTCCGACGCGCCGCGCAGGCTCTCCGGACTGCTGGCCGACGCCCGGCGCCGCGACCCCGAACTGCCCTACCTGGTCGCTCTGCTTGCCGTGCACGCGGCCAGCCCGCCGGTCGGCACCGCCTACCGCCAGGGCGAGGAGAAGCTGCTCTTCGCCGTGGACGACGGCACCCAGCTAGACGACGAGGAGTTCGGCGGCGCCGACCTCATCGTCGGCACCGCACTCCTGGACGCCGTCGGCATGGCGGCCGACCGGACGGAGGCGGCATGACCGGGCCCGCCCCCGCCACGTACCGCCCCGGAGACGTCGCGCACCATCCCGCCGGAGACCTCGCGCACCACCCCAGCAAGGAGCACACGTCGTGACCGACCACCCCGCAGAGCACGCCGCGTGGGGCGAGCCGGACTCCACGGCGGCGCCCGCCGCCCCCGCGCCCGTCACCCCGGCCGACGCCGCCGACGCCGCGCGGCTCGTCGCCTTCGGCCTGCAGCCCAAGCTCCAGCCCGCCCGCGACCAGGAGTACGCCGAACTGCTCCGCCGCTACCGCGAGGACCCGCCCTTCGCCCGGCTCGCCGACGCCGTCGCCACCGGACTCGGGCTCGTCGTCCTGGAGGTGTCCCCGCGCGCGGGCATGGCCGTGACCGCCGCGGAGGACTCCGTCTTCGCCGTCCGCATGGGTGACTACGCCCGCCGCGCGGCCACCGACTCCACCGACCGCTTCCTGCACGGCCTCGCGCACCTCGCCATCGCCGCCATGGCGTTCCCGCGCCCCGAGGACCTCGCCGACGACGGCTACATCGGCCGGGTCACGGTCAACGGCGTCGACGCCTTCGTGCGCCAGGCCTGCCACCGCCTGGAGGAGCGAGCCGAGGAACACGGCGAGAACACCGACCCCGCCACCGACGCCCCGGGCCTCGAAGCCGCCTGGCGGATCTGGGCCCGCCGCAGCTCGACCGGCGCCACCAAGGACGCCCGCCGCCTCGCCGGTTCCACGACCGGCATCGTCGGCAAGGCCGCCGCCTTCCTCACCGAATCCGGCTTCCTGCAGCGCACCGGCGACGACTCTGGAGGGACGTACCGCACCACGGCCCGCTACCAGCTCCAGGTCCGTGACATGGCGGGCACCGCGGCCATGGCGGAGCTCCTGGAGCTCGGCGTCGTCCCCGTCACGGACGGCTCGGCGACGCTGCTGCCGCCCGAAGAGACCGACGACCTGGAGCTGGCCGCCGACGCGGGGCTGCCGTTCCACTCCTGACGCCGAGCCACCCACCCCCACTTCCTTGCCGTTCCGCACGACTTACGACGAGAGTCCGCCATGTACGAGCTGTCCCGGGTCCGCCTCTACTCCATCGGGCCGGCCGGTGCGCGCTATGCCGACACCGTGCTCGACCTGCGCGGCGTCGGCGCGGAGGTGCCCGACCCCGCGCCCACCCAGGCGGAGTTCTTCGAGGACGAGCCGGTCGGCCCGCCGCGCCGCCCCGCGCCCGCGGGCGTGCTCTTCCTGGAGAACGGCGGCGGCAAGTCCGTCCTGCTCAAGCTGATCTTCTCGGTGATGCTGCCCGGCCACCGGAACACGCTGGGCGGCGCCAGCTCCGGCGTGCTGCGCAAGTTCCTCCTCGCCGACGACTGCGGGCACGTCGCCCTGGAGTGGCAGCACACCCTCACCGGCGAGTGCGTCGTCGTCGGCAAGGTCAGCGAGTGGCGCGGGCGGCAGGTCTCCAACGACCCGCGGAAGTTCGCCGAGGCCTGGTACTCCTTCCGGCCCGGACCCGGCATGAGCCTGGACTCGCTGCCCGTAGCCGAGTCCACCGCCGTGCGGCCGTCGGCGGAGGGCGCGTCCGGCGCCCAGGGGCGGCGGCGCACCATGAAGGGCTTCCGTGACGCCATGACCGAGGCGGTCAAGGCGTACCCGCACCTCGAAGTGCACTGGGAAGAGATCCACGACCGCTGGAACGAACACCTCGGCGACCTCGGGCTCGACCCCGAACTCTTCCGCTACCAGCGGGAGATGAACGCCGACGAGGGCGAGGCCGCGGGCCTCTTCGCCGTCAAGAAGGACTCCGACTTCACCGACCTGCTGCTGCGCGCCGTCACCGACACGCGCGACACGGACGGCCTCGCCGACCTCGTCCACGGCTTCGGCAACAAGCTCGGCCGCCGCGCCGAGCTGATGGCCGAACGGGACTTCACCGCAGGCTCCGTCGACCTGCTGGGACGCATCGTCGAGGCCGCCGACACCCGGGCACGCGCGCGTGACGTGCACGCGGGCGCCGAGCGCCGCACACGGACCCTGGCCCGCAGGCTCTCCGCGCGCGCCGTCGAGGAGCGCCGCCGCGTCGCCGACCTGGCCGAGCAGGTCACGGCCGCGGCCCACACCGTGACCGAGGCCGAGCGGTCCCGCGGCAAGAGCGCCCTGATCTCGGCCGAACTGGCCTACCGACACGCGTCCCTGGCGCTCACCGTCGCCGAGAAGGCCGCCGCCGCCCAGCGCCGCGAGCTCGCCGACGCCCGCACCCTGCACTCCGCCTGGCAGGCCGCCGAGGCCGTCCTGAGGCACCGCGCCGCCGCTGACCGCTCCGCGCGCGTGGCCGTCGCCATCCGCGAGGCGGAGCGCGACGCCGCACCCGCGCTCGCCGCCCGCGCGAAGGCCGCAGCCGACCTCGTCCGCGCCCTGCACACCGCCGCCGAAGGCGCGGAGAACCTCGCCAACGAGGAGGAGGAGCGCTCCGCCGCCCTCCAGGAGACCGGCGAGGCCGCGCACCGCGACGCCACGGCCGCCGCCACCGAGGCCCAGCGCGCCCGCAGCGAGGCGGGACACCTGAAGCAGCGCCTCACCGAGGTCGAGCAGGAGACCGCGGAGGCCGTCCGCGCGGGCTGGCTCGACGACACCGCCCCCGACGCCGACCCGGCCCGCGCCGCCCTCGCCGCGAGCGACGCCGAGAAGACCACCGTCGCCGCGTGGGACACCGCCCGCGAGACCGCGGGGCGAGCCACCGACCACGCCAAGGAGACGGCCGCCGCCGAGGCCCGCGCCGAGCTGACCGCCGCCCGCGCCTCCGACGCCGCGACCGCGGCCGAGGCCGCCCACGACGCGGAGCGCCGCGCCGCCGAGTCCATCGCCCAGGACCAGCGGCTCGCCGAGCTGCTGAGCCTGCCGAGCGGCGACGGCGGGGTGCCGCTGCCCCGCCAGGGAGCCGACGCCGCCGCGGAAGGCGCCGTCACCGAAGGCGCCCTGACCGCGGGCGCCCTCTCCGTGGCGGAGCTGGACCGCTCCGCGGACGACCTGCGGGCCCTCCTCGACGAAGGCGTCGCCTCCGCCGAGCGGCAGCTCTTCGACCTGCGCACCGCGGCCGCCGACGACTCCCGCATCCTCGGCGCCCTCGGAGACGGCGGACTGCTGCCGCCGGGACCCGACGTCCTCGCCACGGTCGAGTTCCTCGGCGAGCACGGCATCCCCGCCCTGCCCGGCTGGCGCTACCTCGCCCAGGCCGTCGACCCCGCCGACCACGCGCGCGTGCTAGCCGCCCGCCCCGAGCTCGTCGACGGCGTGGTCATCACCGACCCGGACACGCACGCCCGCGCCCGCGACGCCCTCGCCGACGCCGCCCTGCTGCCCCGCTCCGCCGTCGCCGTCGGCACCGCCGCAGCCCTCCTCGCCCCCACCCCGGGCGAGCAGGCGGCGGACACCGGCGTCTTCCTCGTACCGCCGAACCCCGCCATGCACGACGAGCACGCCGCCGACGAGGAGCGGCAGGCGCTGCGCGCCCGCGCCGCGCGGCGCGACGAGGAGATCCGCGCGCTCGCCGTCCGCCTCGCCAAGGACCGTGAGCTCGCCGCCCGCCTCGCCTCCTGGCGCACCGGCTGCCCGAGCGGCCGCCTCGCCGAGCTCGCCGCCGCCGCCCAGGAGGCGCGCGCCTTCGCCGAAGAGGCCGAGGCCGAGCTCACCGAGGCCCGCACCGCGCGCGCCGAGGCCGACGAGGCCGCGGGCGAGGCGATCCGCGTGCGGGACGAGCGCCAGGAGGCGGCCCAGCGCGCCCGACGTGCCGCCGACGCCCTCGCGGGCCTCGCCTTCCGGCTCCGCGAGCGGGCCGGCTGGCAGGCCAAGCTGCGCGAACTGGCCGACGACGCCGTGGAGTCCGAGGCCCGCGCCCAGACCTGCCTGGACCGGGCGCGCGCCGCCGACGAGGACCGTCGTGCCGCCCAGCGCGCAGCCGACGACGCCCGCCGCACCGCCCGCGCGCTGCGCGCCGAGCGCGCCGAGATCGCCGGCGCCCCCGAGGACGTACCGGAGGCGAGCGAGGCCCCCAAGTCCTCGCTGCCCGCTCTGCGCGAGGCCTACCGCGCGGCGTCCCAGCTCTACGAGAAGGTGGGTGTCGGCGCCGACCTCCGTGCCGAGCAGGCCCGCGCCGAGAGCGACGAGAGCGCGGCCCTCGCCGAGCTCGACCGGCTCAGCAACAAGGTCCGCACCCGCGCCGCCCTGCTCCTGGAAGGCACCGACGGCTCCGACGGCCCGTCCCGACAGGCCGCGGCCGCACGCGCGGAGGCCCAGGTCCAGCTCATCGAGGCCCGCGCGTCCACCGCCAGCGAGCAGCTCGGCCGACTGCGCGGCGAGGCGGAGCGGCACGCACCCGAGGACGGCGACGCCCACACCGAGCTCCCCGAGGAGCTCGTCCCCGCCGACGCCGAGCAGGCCCAGACGCTCCTGCGCACCGCCACCGGCGAACTGGCCGCGCACACCGAAGCGCTGAGCCGGGCCAAGGAGGCACACGCCGCCCTGCTGCACACCCACCGCGTCACCGAGGACGCGGCAGGCGGCTTCGACGAGACCGCGGCCCTGCTCAGGGACCTCCTTCGCGAGCACCAGGAAGAGGAGGCCGAAGAGGCCCCCGAGGGGTACCCGGGCTCCCTGGAGGAGGCCCGTCAGTCCGCCGCGGAGGCACGCCGCTCCCTGCGCGGCTGCGCCGCCGACCTGTCGACGGCCGAATCCGCCGTCCGGGAGGCCAGCGACATCCTGGTGCGCCACGCGAACGCGACGCGGTACGAGCAGGTGCGCACCCCCGCCCGCCAGCAGATCCGCGAACTGCCCGCGTCCGCGCTGCCCGAGCACGCCAAGAAGTGGGCCGACGCCTTCGCTCCCCGCCTCCGCGTCCTCACCGACGAGCTGGAGCAGCTGGAGCGCAACCGCGACAGCATCGTCGACCGCCTGCGCGGCCTCGTCGAGTCCGCGCTCGCGACCCTCAGGTCGGCGCAGCGCCTCTCCCGCCTCCCCGAGGGCCTGGGGGAGTGGTCGGGGCAGGAGTTCCTGCGGGTCCGCTTCGAGGAGCCCGACCAGGCCACGCTCGTCGAGCGGCTCGGCGAGGTGATCGACGAGGCGACCCGCGCCGCCGTGAAGAAGAACTCGGACCTGCGGCGCGACGGAATGTCCCTGCTGCTGCGCGGAGTCCAGGCCGCGCTGGAACCGCGCGGTGTCGCCGTGGAGATCCTCAAGCCGGACGCCGTGCTGCGCGCCGAGCGCGTCCCCGTCGGACAGATGGGCGACGTGTTCTCCGGTGGGCAGCTGCTCACCGCGGCCATCGCCCTGTACTGCACGATGGCCGCGCTGCGCAGCAACGACCGGGGCCGCGACAAGCACCGGCACGCCGGCACGCTCTTCCTGGACAACCCCATCGGCCGCGCCAACGCGACGTACCTCCTGGAGCTCCAGCGGGCCGTGTCGGACGCGCTGGGCGTGCAGTTGCTTTACACGACCGGCCTGTTCGACACGACCGCGCTCGCGGAGTTCCCGCTGGTCATCCGGTTGCGGAACGACGCGGACCTGCGCGCGGGCCTGAAGTACATCAGCGTCGAGGAGCACCTGCGCCCGGGCCTGCCGCAGCAGGACCCCGACGGCGAGACGGTGCACGGCGAGATCACCGCGACTCGTATGTACAAGCGGCCCGCCGCCCAGGGGGACCCGGCCGCCGCTCAGACGGTCCCTGCGCAGACGACCCCGGCTCGGACGGCCACTACGTAGCGAGTTGTTTGGTCAGCCATTCGTGGAAGAGCCCGATGTGGTGCTCGGTCGGCACCAGCACCCCGCCCTCGCGGTAGGCGCGTGACGCCATCGCGGGCTGGGTGCGCTCGCAGGCCGCGAAGTCCTGTGTGTTGACCCGGTGGAAGAGCTCCACGGAGTGCGTCAGGTCCGCGCCGGACGCGACGACGTCGGGTGCGTACAGCCAGTCGCACTCGACGACCGTGCGGTCCGCCGCCAGCGGGAACATCCGGTGCAGGATCACGTGGTCGGGGACGAGGTTGACGAACACGGTCGGCTTCACGGTGATCGCGTAGTAGCGGCGGTCCTGGTCCTGCGACACCTCGGGGAGACGGCCGAAGCCCGCGCTGCCGTCGACCGTGAAGCCGCCGACCTCCTCACCGAACGCGGCGCCGTGCCCCACGTAGTACTGCGCGGCGAAACCGTCCGCGAACTCCGGCAGGACGTCCGTCAGTTCGGGGTGAATGGTCGCGCAGTGGTAGCACTCCATGAAGTTCTCGACGATCAGCTTCCAGTTGGCGCGCACGTCGTAGGAGATGCGCCTGCCGAGCGCCAGCCGCTCGGTGCCGTAGCGGTCGATGGACGCCGCGTCGCCGAGACGTTCGACCGCCGCGCCCATCACGGTCTCTTCGAAGGAGGGCGGTTCGTCGGCCAGGCACACCCAGGCGTAGCCGAGCCACTCCCGCAGGGCCACCTTCACCAGGCCGTAGGCGGCGCGGTCCACGTCGGGCATCTTCACCAGGTTGGGGGCGGCGATGAGCCGTCCTTCGAGGTCGTACGTCCAGGCGTGGTACGGGCATTGGAGGGCGCGCCGCACCTGCCCGGACTCCTCGGTGCACAGGCGGGCGCCGCGATGGCGGCAGACGTTCAGGAAGGCGCGCAGCTCACCGGTGCGCGAGCGCGTGACCAGGACGCTCTCGCGGCCCACCTGCACGGTGCGGAAGGCACCCGGCCCGTCGAGGTCGGCGGCGCGCACCGCGCAGAACCAGAGCGCTTCGAAGATGCGGTCCTGCTCCTGCCGGAAGATCTCCGGATCGGTGTAGTAGCGGCCGGGGAGCGTCGCGGTGAGGCTCGGCGGCAAAGGGGTCGTCGTCACGGTTCTCGTACTCCTCAGGCAGGCGTGGCGGCGAGGCGGCTCGGGTCGAAGAGCTCGATGGGATGGTCGGTGGCACCGTCCGTCGCCAGGTCGGCGAGGATCTCGCCGACCACGGGCACGAACTTGAACCCGTGTCCGGAGAAGCCGGCCGCGACGGTCACCGACCCGGGGTGCTCCGGATGGCGGGCGATGACGAAGTGCTCGTCGGGGGTGTTGGAGTACATGCAGGTGGCGGCCTTGAGGAAGCCGCCGGGGAGGCCCGGGATCAGCCGTCCCACCTGCTCGGCCATCGCGGTGATCTCGTCGTCGTGGACCGACCGCTCGATGGTCTCCGGCGTGCAGGGGGTGCCCTTGCGGAAGAAGGCGACCTTCGCACCCAGGTCGGGCCCGTCGATGGCGGGGAACCCGTAGACCTGGACGCCCTCGGCGTCCTCCCAGATGTAGATCGGATGGTTCTCGGGGAGGAAGGGAGCCACGCCGCCGGAGGGCTGGAACCAGTACATGACCTGTCGTTCGATGGTGAACGGCACCCCCAGGTCGGTCAGCAGCTCAGGCGCCCAGGCACCCGGGCAGATCACCAACTGCCCTGCGGTGTAAGTGTCCTCCGCGGTGTGCACGCGCACCCCGTCCCGGTACGGCTCCCATCGCGTCATCGGCTCCTCGAAGTGCAGGTCGGCGCCGTTCCGCGTGGCCAGCTGGAGGTGTGCGGCCACGGTGTTCTCGGGGCGGACGAGGCCCGCCCGCGCCTCGTACAGGGCCACTTCGTCCTCGTCCGGAGTGAGCGTCGGGAAGCGGCGGCGGATCTCCTTCGCGTCGAGCATCTCGTGGGGCAGGTCCCACTGCTCGGCGGAGAGCCGCGAACCGGAGACCGTGCGGCTGTCGGGGCGCCCGAGCATCACGCCGCCGCACAGGGTCGCGATGTCGCGGCCGGTGTCGCGTTCGAGGCGGTCGTAGAGCTCGTACGCGCGCAGCAGCAGTGGTACGTACGCGGGGTCCTCGAAGTAGGACTGCCGGGTGATGCGCGAACCGCCGTGGCTGGAGCCGCGGCTGTGCACCGGGCCGAACTTCTCCAGGCCGAGGACACGGGATCCGCGCGCGGAGAGGTGGTGCGCGGCGGCGCTGCCCATGCCGCCGAGGCCGATCACGATCACGTCGTAGGTGGGGGACACCTGTGCCTCCTGGCGGCTAGCGGCGGATGCGGGTCATCTCCGGGTCGAACAGGGGCTCCTCGGCGACCGTCGCGGGAACCTTCTCGCCGAAGTACTCGATGTGGACGCCTGTGCCCGTCTCCAGGGGCGGCAACCAGGCGTAGGCGACGCAACGGCCCAGGGTGTACCCGTACGAGGCGCTGGTGACGTACCCGGCGGGGACGCCGTCGGCGTACACGGGTTCCTTGCCGAGGACGACGGCGGCGGGGTCGTCCAGGAGCAGGGCGGTGAGTTTCCGCGCGGGCCGCCCGAGTCCTTCGAGCGCCGCGCGCCCCACGAAGTCGCCCTTGTTCATGCGGACGGCGAAGCCGACGCCCGCCTCGTAGGGGTTGTGTTCGGTGGTCATGTCGTGGCCCCACGCGCGGTACCCCTTCTCCAGGCGCAGGCTGTTGAAGGCGGACCGCCCGGCCGCGATCACGCCGTGCGCGCGCCCCGCCTCCCACAGCGTGTCCCAGAGCCGGAGCCCCAGATCGGCGGTCGTATACAGCTCCCAGCCCAGCTCACCGACGTACGACAGGCGCATCGCGGTCACCGGGACGTGCCCGATGTACGTCTCCTTGGCCCTGAAGTAGCCGAACGCCTCGTGCGAGAAGTCGTCGCGGGTGAGCGGCTGGACGAGCGCGCGGGCCAGCGGACCCCACACGCCGACGCAGCAGGTCCCCGAGGTGATGTCCCTGAGATGGACGTCGTCGGGCGCGTGGCGGAGCAGCCAGTCGAGGTCGGCCGGGGAGTTGGCGCCCACCTGGAAGCGGTCGGCAGCGAGCCGGGCCACGGTCAGATCGGAGCGGATGCCTCCGGCCTCGTCGAGGAGGAGGGTGTAGGTGACCGAACCCGGCTTCTTCGCCAGGTTGTTGGAGGTCATGCGCTGCAGGAAGGCCAGCGCGCCGGACCCGGTGACCTCCAGGCGGCGCAGCGGCGTCATGTCGTAGAGGGCGACCCGTTCGCGGGTGACGCGCGCCTCGGCCGCCGCGACGGGCGACCAGTGGCGGGCCGCCCAGCCGTCGCGGCCGTGCTCTTCGAAGCCTTCGGCCAGGGGGGCGTTGGCCTCGTACCAGTGCGGGCGCTCCCAGCCGCCGCCCTCCAGGAAGACCGCTCCGAGCTCCTGCTGGCGGACATGGAAGGGGCTGACCCGTAGGGGCCGTGGCCGGTCCATCGGCTGGAGCGGGTGGATGACGTCGTAGACCTCGACGAACTGCTGCGCGCCGCGCTCCGCCACATACGCGGGGGAGCGCTGGGCGTCTTCGAAGCGGGTCAGCTCGCAGTCGTGCACGTCGAGCGAGGGCCGTCCGTCGACCATCCACTCGGCGACCGCCTTGGCGACGCCCGCGGAGTGCGTCACCCACACGGCCTCGGCCAGCCAGAAGCCCCGCAGCGCACGGGACTCGCCGAGCACGGGCATGCCGTCGGGCGTGAAGGAGAAGACGCCGTTGAAGCCTTCCGCGATCTCCGCCCCCTTCAGTGCGGGGAGGAGCTGTCGGCAGTCCGCCCAGCTGGGCGCGAAGTCCTCCTCGGTGAAGGGGTACGACGACGGCATGTCCTCGGCGTCGTCGTACGCGGGGACCGTGAACGGGTCGACGGGCAGCGGGCGGTGGGCGTACGAGCCGATGCCGATGCGGTCGGTGTGCTCACGGAAGTACAGATCGCGGTCCTGGTGGCGCAGGATCGGCCGAGAGGCCTCCGTGCGCCGATCGTTCAGACCCGAGAGCTCGGGCAGGGGCGCCGTCTTCACGTACTGGTGGGCGAGCGGCAGCAGGGGGATGTCGACCCCCGCCATCCGCCCGATCACAGGCCCCCAGAACCCGGCCGCCGAGACGACGTGGTCGGCGGGGAAGGTGCCGCGGTCGGTGACGACGGCGGTGACGCGGCCGCCGTCGCGTTCGATGCCCGTCACGGTGTGCCGTTCGAGGAAACGTGCTCCACGCGCGCGTGCCCGTGCCATCTGTGCGCGGCAGGCGGGCACGGCGCGGGCGAGGCCGTCCTCGGGCGTGTACAGCCCGCCGTACACCTGGGTCTCGTCGATGAGCGGCCACAGCCCCTTGCAGCGCGCGGGGCCGACGAGCTCGGCGCGCACGCCCCAGGACGCGGCGAAACCGGCCTTGCGGTGCAGGTCGGCCCAGCGTTCGGGCGTGGTGGCGAGCTCCAGGCCGCCGACCGGGTTGAAGCAGGGGAGGCCGTCCACTTCAAGGGCGTTGAACTTCTCCACGGTGTACGTGGCGAACGCGGTGAGCGTCTTGGAGGGGCCCGTCCGGAAGACCAGGCCGGGTGCGTGCGAAGTGGAGCCGCCGGGCGCGGGCAGCGGCCCCTGGTCGAGGACGGTGACGTCGGTCCAGCCGCGGGCGGTCAGTTCGTCGGCGAGCGAGCAGCCGACGATCCCTGCCCCGATCACGACCACGCGGGGCCCTTCGGGCCGGTCGGGGTTCACAGGACCACCACCGATCGCAGCACCTCGCCGCGCCGCATCCTCGTGAACGCCTCCTCCACCTGGTGGAGCGTGATCGTCTCGGAGACGAATCCGCCGAGGTCGAGGCGGCGGCTGAGGTACTGGTCGACGAGGATCGGGAAGTCCCTGGTGGGCAGGCAGTCGCCGTACCAGGACGACTTGAGGGCCCCGCCGCGCGAGAAGAGGTCGATCAGCGGCAGATCGATCGTCATCTCCGGGTCGGGCACGCCGACCTGGACGAGCACACCCGCGTGATCACGCATGTAGAAGGCCTGTTTGTACGTCGACGGGGTGCCGACCGCGTCGACGGCGACGTCGACTCCGTGGCCGCCGGTCAGCTCCCGGACGGCCGCAACCGGGTCGGTGCCGCGGGAGTTGACGGTGTGCGTCGCGCCGAACCGGGTCGCCCCGTCCAGCTTGGCCTCGTCGATGTCGACGGCGATGACGCGCCGGGCCCCGGCCAGGGACGCCCCGGCGACCGCGGCGTTGCCGACGCCGCCGCAGCCGATGACGGCGACGGTGTCGCCGCGGCCCACCCCGCCGGTGTTCACCGCGGCCCCGTACCCCGCCATCACGCCGCAGCCGATCAGCGCGACGGCCTCGGGCCGGGCCGCCGGGTCGACCTTCACGGCCTGCCCGGCGGCGACCAGCGTCTTCTCGGCGAAGGCGCCGATGCCGAGGGCGGGGCTCAGCGCCGTGCCGTCCAGGAGCGTCATGGGCCGGGTGGCGTTGCGCGAGTCGAAGCAGTACCAGGGGCGGCCGCGGAGACAGGAGCGGCAGGCTCCGCAGGGCGCGCGCCAGGCGATGACGACGCAGTCGCCCGGGACGAGGCCGTCGACGTCGGCGCCGACCACCTCCACGGTGCCGGCCGCCTCGTGGCCGAGCAGGAACGGGAAGTCGTCATTGATCGCTCCCTCCCGGTAGTGCAGATCCGTGTGGCAGACCCCGCAGGCCTGGACGGAGACGAGAACCTCTCCGGGGCCGGGATCTGGCACGACGATCGTCTGCACCTCAACGGGTGCGCCCTTCTTCGGGGCGACGACGGCACGGACCTCGTGGGGCACGGCCAGACTCCTCTGCTGTTGCGCACGGCGTGGCTGCGTTGTTGCGTAGTGCACGTTAGGTTGCGCTATGAGAGACATACTGGGAACGCCATCAAGAGGCCGTCAAGAGGGTGGAGCCAAGCCTTCGCCGTTCCTGGGAGCGCGCGGGGGCACGCGCACATGCGTGAGGGCGGAGCCGTGAACTCCCGGCTCCGCCCTCGTGGGTCCGTACGCTGCGACGCCGCGTCCGCGGACACCCGTGCCCGGCTCGCACCGGGACGGCGCGGACCGGGCACGGAAAATTCAGCACCCGTAGCGCGGCGAAGGAATCAGAAGCCGTATCCCATCCGCCGGGAGAGCTCGACCGCGGCGGCGACGGTCCGCTTGGCGAGCTCGGTGAGGCGGTCGTCGGTCAGCCGGTAGACGGGGCCGGAGGCGCTGAGGGCGCCGATCACCTTGCCGTCGTGCGCGCGCACCGGCGCGGCGACGGCGGCGAGGCCCACCTCCAACTCCTCGACGGCCACGGCGAACCCCTTCTCCACCACGGCCTCCAGCTCCCCGCGCAGCGCCACCGTGCCGGTCACCGTGTGCTCGGTCAGGCGCGGCAGGGTGCGGGCCATCAGGCCCTCGCGCAGGGTCGTCGGCAGATGGGCGAGGAGCACCTTTCCGCTGGACGTGGCGTGCAGCGGGGTGCGCCGGCCCAGCCAGTTCTGCGCCGTCACCGAGGCAGGGCCGCGGGCCTGCATGATGTTGACCGCGGCGTCGTCGTCCAGGACCGCTATGTTGACCGTCTCGCCCAGCTCGTCCGCGAGCTCGCGGCAGACGGGGCCGCCCTCCTGCGAGATGTCCATGCGCACTGCCGCCGCCCCCGCGAGGCGGAGTACGCCCGCGCCCAGGAAGTACTTCCCGCGGTCCTTCGCCTGGCCGACCAGGCCCCGGTTCTCCAGCACGCCGAGCAGCCGGAAGGCCGTCGACTTGTGGACGCCCAGCTCATCGGCGATCTCGGTGACCCCGGCCTCGCCGTGCCGCGCGAGGATCTCCAGCACGCTCACCGCACGGTCCACGGACTGGACGGATCCGGCCGCCCCCTTCGACGGCCTCTCCCGCGGTTCGGCGCTGGACGCCCTGTCCTGATCAGCCTGTTTCCGGTCGCCCGTCATATCTGAACTCTCACCACCTGGCGGCTCGTTGAAGCCGCGTCTTCGGGAAGCCCTTGACGCGATGGGCGCCCCACCCGGATTCTGTTGCGCATAGCGCTCCCTCGTGCGCCATGCGAAACATCATGTTACCGAAGGGTCTTGGTCCACCAAGGGCCCAGGACCGGGCCGAATGACTCCAAGAGGGGGGCCCATGATCCCCGTATGCCGCCTTGAAGACCTCCCCGCGGGCGAATCCGTCCGCCTCGACACCACACCGCCCGTCGCGGTGTTCAACGCCGACGGCGAGTTCTACGCCATCGACGACACGTGCAGCCACCAGGACGCCTCCCTGTCGGAGGGGTGGCTGGAGGGCTGTCTGGTCGAATGCCCGCTGCACGCCGCGTCATTCGATCTTCGCACCGGCAGTCCCACGTGCCTGCCCGCCCGCCGCCCCGTGCGCACCCACCAGGTGTACGTCGAGGACGGTGTCATCCATGTCCTCGTCGCCGCCGACGAGGGAGCGGTGGGCGCAAGTGCCGTGGGCGCGGGTGCCGCGCACGCGGGCGTCACCGAGAAGGGATCCGCCGCATGAGGACCGTCATCGTGGTGGGCGCCTCGCTCGCCGGTCTGTACGCGGCCAGGGAACTGCGCGCCCAGGGGTTCGACGGCCGCCTGGTCGTCATCGGCGCCGAACCGCACAGGCCCTACGACCGGCCGCCCTTGTCCAAGGGCTTCCTCGACGGCACCGCGGACGAGGGGCAACTCCTCCTCACCGATGAGGAGGAGACGGCGGAACTCGCCGCCGACTGGATGCTCGGCACGCGCGTCAGGTCCCTGGACGCGCGCGGTCGCACGGTCGTCCTCGACGACGGCCGCACCGTGTCGGGCGACGGCGTCGTCATCGCCACCGGGGCGTCGGCCCGACGGTTCCCCGGGCCCCTGCTCACCGGCGTCCATACGCTGCGCACCCTGGACGACGCCCGTGGACTGCGGGCGGAGCTGGCACGTGGTCCCCGCCGCGTCGTGGTGATCGGCGGCGGTTTCATCGGCGCCGAGACCGCCTCCTCGTGCGTGGCGCTCGGCCATGACGTCACCGTCGTCGAGGCGGCGCAGCTGCCGCTCGTGGGCCCGCTCGGGCCCGAGATGGCATCGGTGTGCGCACGGCTGCACGCGCGCGGCGGGGCCAGGCTGCTGACAGGGGCGGGCGTGGCCGGGCTCCGGGGCACGCCGACCGCTCGGGCCCGCGGCTCCGTCACCGCCGTCGAACTGTCCGACGGGCGGCTGCTGCCCGCCGACGTGGTCGTCGTCGGGATCGGGGCGACTCCCCACACGGGCTGGCTCGCGGGTTCCCCGCTCGCCGTGGACGACGGCGTCCTGTGCGACGACGGCTGTGTCACCGCGCTGCCCCAGGTCGTCGCGGTGGGCGATGTCGCCAGAGCGGGCGGGGTCCGTGCCGAGCACTGGATGAGTGCCACGGAGCAACCACGTACAGCCGTACGGAACTTGCTCGCAGGCCACACGATCGAGACCGTGCGTCCGCTGCCCTACTTCTGGTCGGATCAGTACGGCTCCCGCATCCAGTTCGCCGGACGGCGGGGCGACGGCGACACCGTGCGCATCGTCGAGGGCTCACCGGAAGGCCTGGGCGGCCCGGACGGTCTGGGCGGCCCGGAGGGAGGCGGGCGCGGAGCGGGATTCCTCGCCGTCTACGAGCGTGCGGGACGGACCACGGCGGTCCTCGCCGTCGACCGTGCCCGCCCCTTCATGAAGCTGCGTAGGGGGCTGGCGGCCGACCGGGCGGCGGAGCTCGCCGGGGTCTGAGGCCGCAGGGGCGCCGTCGCCCAGGTGTGCGTCCGCCGCGTCCTTTCGGCGCCGCTCAGGGGTGCGACAACCGCCCCGGCCCGCTGCGCCCTTGTATGCGGTCCTTGCCGCGCGCCGCGGCCCGCGCCTGACGGCGGGCCCGGCGCCGCTCGCGCCGCAGTCGCCGTGCCGTGCTGCTCGGCATCGACACCACTCCGTACCGCTGGTTCCACACCTGGCGGGTCACCCACACGTCGAGCACGCCCCACGTGGCCACGACCGTGCTGGCCACGCTGCTGAGCACCATGGGGAAGGAGAGCCACGAACCGGCGAGGGCGGACAGGAAGGCCACCATGGCCTGCACCAGCGTGATCGCCACTATGATCACGGCCCGCACCGCCGCCGTGCGGACCGGATCGGGCAGCCGCCTTCTGCGGGCGGGCTCCTCGACCCACAACGGCGGTCGTTGCTCAGCCATTTCGTGCTCCACGCTCTCGCGCTCCACGGATACGCGCCCCTGAGGGGCAGGCCTCCGTGCAGCAGGCCGCTGTGCGGCAGCCCCTTGCGGAGCGGTCTCCCGCGCCGCCGCGTCCTCGCCCACCGCGCCGCTTCCCGACTCCCTGCGGCGCTCTGCCGTGCCCATCATCTCGTCACTCCCCCCGCTGCTCGCGGCCGTTCACGGATCACGCTCCGGATCTGGACCGGCTCCCGAGTGGCTGCCCGTTTTGCCGCGCTTCATGTCGCCTGCCCCGTGACGCGGCTCTCTGTCTCGGCTCTCTTCCTCAAAGACGAACGAGAGATCCGAAAGATTCCCGTTCCGCTTCCGTCGAGCGAAGAATTCCGGCCAACTGGCGTGCGCACAAAGGCGGATGATCCACAGCGGCACGTGCCGCATGCTGGGACGCAATCTCCCGTAATGGAGGGACAACTAGGGATGTCCCTTTCACGTCACGGCTGAAAAGCGTTCGCATGCGCCTTCGAGTTGCCCGTGAGTCAGTAGTAGGCTCGCGCCGTTTGTTGACGCACATGTGTGCCCCTGGCCCGTGCAACGGCCTCAGGGGGCCGATCTGGGGGAGGCCATGCGCTTTCGCGGGAAGTCCATCCGCCGGAAGATCGTGGCGCTGCTGCTCGTGCCGCTGCTCTCCCTTACGGCGATCTGGGCCTTTGCCACTGTGGTGACGGGCCGTCAGGCCCTGAGCCTCATCGACTCGGTCAACGTGGTCGACAAGCTCGCCTATCCGGTCGAGGACACGGCGCGCGTCATCCAGCAGGAGCGCCGCCAGACCCTCGTCTATCTCGCCGACCCCCGGGCCTCGGACGCCACGGGCGCGCTGCGCCGCAGCCGCACCGCGACCGACGGGATGATCGACAAGATCCGGACCAACGCCCAGGACCCGGACGTCCGGGACGGCCTCGGCGTGGATTCGCGCAAGCGGCTGGGCGAGCTCGTCGAAGCCTTCGACAGCATCGAGCCGCTGCGCCGCAGCGTCGAAGAGGGCACGATCACCAGGGCCGGCGCCCTGAAGATGTACACCAAGCTGATCGACCCCTACTTCGACCTGCTGAGCACGCTCAACGGCTTCTCGGGCCTCGACGACATGAAGTACGACATGCAGGGCCGTGCGCTCGTCGGCGCCACCCGCGCGCGTGAACTGCTCTCCCGCGAGGACGCGTTGATCGGCTCGGCGCTCGTCGCGGGACGGATCACCAAGGCCGAGATCCGGCAGGCCACCGAGCTCCGGGCCCAGCGCGGGCTCCTCTTCGAAGTGAACTTCGCGCAGCTTCCCGAGGACGACCGCGCCCGTTACGAGCGCTACTGGAACGGCACCGAGACCACCCAGCTGCGCAAGGCCGAGCAGGCCATCATCGAGTCCGGGGGAGGCACCCCGCACGCGGTCACCTCCGCCCGCTGGGACGAGGCGGCGGGCCGCGTACTCAAGCAGCTCTCCGAGAGCAACATCGAGGCGACCGACCGCTTCCAGGACCGCGTCGAGCCCGCGGCCGTCGGCGTGATCGTCCGCGTCATCGCGGCCGGTGTGCTCGGCCTGCTCGCACTCCTGGTCTCGCTCTTCATGTCCGTGCGCATCGGCCGCAGCCTCATCAGGGACCTGCGCCGCCTGCGACTGGACGCCCACGAGGCGTCCGGTGTCCGGCTGCCCGGCGTGCTGCGCCGCCTGGCGGCGGGCGAACAGGTCGACGTGGAGACCGAGGCGCCCCGGCTGACGTACGGCAAGGACGAGATCGGGCAGGTCGGCCAGGCCCTCAACACCCTGCAGCGCGCCGCCGTCGAGGCCACCGTCAAACAGGCCGACCTGCGGCACGGCGTCTCCGAGGTCTTCGTCAACCTCGCCCGCCGCAGCCAGGTGCTGCTGCACAAGCAGCTCACGCTCCTGGACACCATGGAGCGCAGGACCGAGGACACCGACGAGCTCGCCGACCTGTTCCGCCTCGACCACCTGACCACCCGCATGCGGCGGCACGCCGAGGGCCTCGTGATCCTCTCCGGCGCCGCCCCGTCGCGGCAGTGGCGCAAGCCCGTCCAGCTCATGGACGTCGTCCGCGCGGCCGTCGCCGAGGTCGAGGACTACGAACGCATCGAGGTGCGCCGCCTGCCCCGCATCGCGGTCACCGGGCCCGCGGTCGCCGACCTCACGCACCTCATGGCGGAGCTCCTGGAGAACGCCACGGTGTTCTCGCCTCCGCACACCGCCGTGCAGGTCCTCGGGGAGCACGTCGCCAACGGCTTCACCCTGGAGATCCACGACCGGGGCCTCGGCATGACCCCCGACGCCCTCCTGGACGCCAATCTGCGCCTCGCGGAGACCCCCGAGTTCGAACTGTCCGACACCGACCGGCTCGGCCTGTTCGTGGTCAGCCGCCTCGCCCAGCGCCAGCGCGTCCGCGTCTCGCTGCAGCCCTCGCCGTACGGCGGCACGACCGCCGTCGTCTTCATCCCCGAGTCCCTGCTCACCGACGACGTGCCCGACACCGACGGCACCGGCTTCCGGATCGACCGGGCGCGGACCAAGGAGGCCGTGGCGACCGGCGACCAGGGCGCCGACCGGGCCGCGGCCCTCGCCCAGGTTCCCGTGCAGCTGCCGGGCCTGCCCGCCTCCGTCCTCGACGGCCCCGTGGAGCTGGAGGCGCCCGTCGGCATGGCGGACCTCGACGGCTTCCCCGGTGCCCTGGACGACGAGGACAGCGAGCGCGGCGGCATCTTCCGGCCCCGCCGCCGGGTGGCAGGCACGCCCGGAGAACAGCATCAGCAGGCCAGGGACGACCGCGAGGCGGGCCGCGCGGAGCCGACCCGCCGGGGCACCGTGCCCACCGCAGGCGTCGACGACCTCGCCGAGGACGCCCATTCCCAGGGCCCCGTTCCGCTGCCGCGCCGCAGGACCCCGAAACTGGTCCGCTCCAACGGCCGCCCGGTGACCCACGCCAGGCCCCAGGACAGCCGCTTCCCCGACGACAGGTCGCAGGACAGCCGCTTCCCCGCAGGCGGATCCCAGGACAGCCGCTTCCAGGAGGACAACCGGTTCCAGGACGACGGCCCTTCGGAGAGCAGGCCGTTGGCCCCGGCGGCCGAGGACGAGTTCCCGACCCCGCAGCGCCCGCAGCAGCAGCCCTCCTGGCCCGACCTGTCGCCGCCGCACCACGACGTCACGGCCGTCGACGACGCGCCGTCCGACCTCCCGCGTCGCGGCCGCCGCAGCACCCCGCAGGACCGCACCACCGAGGACCGCGCCCTCCGGGACCGGTCCACCACGACCACCGCGGGCGGGCTGCCCCGCCGCGTCCGGCAGGCCAACCTGGCCCCGCAGTTGAAGGACGGACCCGACCGCAGCTCCCCGCGCGCCGAGACCCGGCCGGAGGAGCGCGACGCCGAAGAGGTACGCAGCCGCATGGCATCGCTCCAGCGGGGCTGGCAGCGCGGCCGCGACGAAAACGCCGCGGGCGACGACGCCACGAACGGCACAGCACCAGGAACGACATCCGAGGGGGACGGTCGATGACCGCACCGAATGCCGACGCACGCACCACCACGACCGGGGGACGGGGGGAGCTGAACTGGCTCCTCGACGACCTGGTGCAGCGCGTCGCCAGCATCCGCAAGGCACTGGTGCTCTCCGGAGACGGCCTGCCGACCGGTGTGTCGAAGAATCTGACCAGGGAGGACAGCGAGCACCTCGCCGCTGTCGCCTCCGGCTTCCACAGCCTCGCCAAGGGAGTCGGCCGGCACTTCGAGGCGGGCCGGGTCCGCCAGACCGTGGTCGAGCTCGACGACGCCTTCCTCTTCGTCACGGCCGCGGGCGACGGCAGCTGTCTGGCCGTCCTCGCGGACGCGGACTCCGACGTAGGGCTGGTGGCGTACGAGATGACGCTGCTGGTCAAGCGCGTGGGTGTGCATCTGGGGTCGGCACCGCGCACGGATCTGCCCGCCGGGGGGTAGTGGGAAGGTCATGAGCGACAACGGCCGAGGGACGCAGAGAACGCAGAGAGCAACGACGACGCGGAAGTTACCGGGGGCGCAGGAGACGCCCCGCTGGTTCGACGACGACGCAGGCCCGGTCGTGCGTCCGTACGCCATGACGCGCGGCCGCACGACGAGCAACGGGCAGCACCGGCTCGACCTGATCGCGGTCGTCGTCACCGAGACCCACGCCATCGGCATCCCGGAGGCCGACCAGACGCTGTCTCCGGAGCACGTGGACATAGTCGAGCTGTGCCGTGACACGCCCCAGTCGGTCGCCGAGCTGGCGGCCGAGCTCGACCTGCCGATCGGCGTGGTGCGCGTTCTCATAGGGGATCTCGTCGACGGCGAACTGGTGCACGTGACCCGCCCCGTGCCCCCCGCCGAGCTGCCGGACGAGAGTATTCTGCGCGACGTGATCAGCGGCCTCCGGGCGCTCTGAACAGCGCGGAAGCGGGAGTGAGAACGTGACTGGCTGGCAGTTCTGGGTCGACAGGGGCGGTACCTTCACCGACATCGTCGCGAGGCACCCGGACGGCAGTCTCCGCACGCACAAGCTCCTCTCGGACAACCCCGCGCGCTATCGGGACGCTGCCGTCGCGGGGATCCGTGAACTGCTGGACGGGGCGGCGGCGGACGGGGCGGCGACAGCGCACGGCACCCCCGCCGCGCAGGTCGAAGCCGTCCGCATGGGCACCACCGTCGCCACCAACGCCCTCCTGGAACGCAAGGGCGAACCCACCGCCCTGGTCATCACCCGCGGCTTCCGCGACGCCCTGCGCATCGCCTACCAGAACCGCCCGCACATCTTCGCCCGCGAGATCGTCCTGCCCGAGCTCCTCCACGACCGCGTCATCGAGGTCGACGAGCGCGTCGCCGCCGACGGTGAGGTGCTGCGCGCACCCGACCTGGACCGCCTGGAGGGGCAGCTGCGGCAGGCCCACGACGACGGGATCCGCTCCGTCGCGGTGGTCTGCATGCACAGCCACCTGTACCCCGCACACGAGCAGGCCATCGGCGACCTCGCCGCGCGCACCGGCTTCCCGCAGGTCTCGCTCTCCAGCGAGGTCAGCCCCCTCATGAAGCTCGTCCCGCGCGGCGACACCGCGGTCGTCGACGCGTATCTGTCACCGGTCCTGCGGCGCTACGTGCAGCACGTCGCCGACGAACTCCAGGGCGTACGACTGATGTTCATGCAGTCCAACGGCGGGCTCACGGAGGCGGGCACGTTCCGCGGCAAGGACGCGATCCTCTCCGGGCCCGCGGGCGGCATCGTGGGCATGGCCCGCATGTCGGGCCTCGCCGGATTCGACCGCGTCATCGGCTTCGACATGGGCGGCACCTCCACCGACGTGTCGCACTACGCGGGCGAGTACGAGCGGGTCTTCACCACCCAGATCGCGGGCGTCCGCCTGCGCGCCCCCATGCTCGACATCCACACGGTCGCCGCGGGCGGCGGCTCCGTGCTCCACTTCGACGGCAGCCGCTACCGCGTGGGCCCCGACTCGGCGGGCGCCGACCCCGGCCCCGCGAGCTACCGTGGCGGCGGGCCGCTCACCGTCACCGACGCCAACATCGCCCTCGGCCGCATCCAGCCCGACCACTTCCCCGCGGTGTTCGGCCCGCAGGGGGACCAGCCCCTGGACGGCGACCTCGTCCGCGACCGCTTCGCGGCCCTGGCCGAGGAGATCCGGGCGGCGACGGGCGACGAGCGGACGCCCGAGCAGGTGGCGGAGGGCTATCTGCGGATCGCGGTCGCCAACATCGCGGGCGCCGTCAAGCGCATCTCGGTCCAGAAGGGCCACGACGTCACGCGGTACGCCCTGACCACGTTCGGCGGGGCGGGCGGCCAGCACGCCTGCATGGTCGCCGACTCGCTGGGCATCCGCACCGTCCTCGTACCGCCGATGGCCGGGGTGCTCTCCGCGCTGGGCATCGGACTCGCCGACACCACGGCGATGCGCGAGCAGTCCGTGGAGACGCCCCTGTCGGCGTCCTCGATGCCGCACGTCCTGAAGACCGCCGACGACCTGGAGAGCGCGGCCCGCGACGAACTCCTCGCCGAGGACGTGCCGGCCGACCGCATCCGCGTCACGCGCCGCGCCCAGCTCCGCTACGACGGCACGGACACCGCCCTGACCGTGGAGCTCACGGACCCCGACACCATGACCGGGGACTTCGAGGACCGGCACCGTGCCACGTACTCCTTCACCCTGGACCGGCCCGTCGTCGTGGAGGCCCTCTCCGTGGAGGCCACCGGAGTCACCGAACCGCCCGACCTCTCGGTGCAGGCGGGCGCGGTGGAGCCGGGCACCCCGCAGCAGGTCCGCCTGCACTCCGGTGGCAGCCGACGCGACGTCCTCCTGCACCGCCGCGACGAACTGCCGCCCGGCAGAACCGTCACCGGACCGGCGATCATCACCGAGGCCGGGGCCACGACGGTCGTGGACGACGGCTGGCAGGCTTCGACGACGGCGGCGGGTCACCTGGTCATGGAACGCGTCCAGGCACCGGAGAGTTCCACCGCGGGCACCGCGGCCGATCCCGTCCTCCTGGAAGTCTTCAACAACCTCTTCATGTCGATCGCCGAACAGATGGGCGCCCGCCTGGAGTCCACGTCCCAGTCGGTGAACATCAAGGAGCGGCTCGACTTCTCCTGTGCGCTCTTCGACCCCGACGGCAACCTCGTCGCCAACGCCCCGCACATTCCCGTGCACCTGGGCTCGATGGGCACGAGCGTCAAGGAGGTCATCGAACGCCGGGGCAGCGGCATGCGCCCCGGGGACACCTACGCCGTCAACGACCCGTACCACGGCGGCACGCACCTCCCCGACGTCACCGTCATCACGCCGGTCTTCGACAGGCCGGGGGAGCACGGCACTTCGGAGGAGCGGATCCTCTTCTACGTTGCCTCGCGCGGCCACCACGCGGAGATCGGCGGCATCGCCCCCGGATCGATGCCGGCCGGCAGCCGCACCATCGACGAGGAGGGCATCCTCTTCGACAACTGGCTTCTTGTAGAAGAGGGCCGTTTCCGCGAGGCCGAGACCCGGAGCCTGCTCACCGACGCCCCGTACCCCTCGCGCAACCCGGACACCAACCTCGCCGACCTGCGCGCCCAGATCGCCGCCAACCAGAAGGGTGTCGACGAAGTCACCCGCATGATCGACGACTTCGGCCTCGACGTGGTCCAGGCGTACATGCAGCACGTCCAGGACAACGCGGAAGACGCCGTACGCCGCGTGATCGACGTCCTGGAAGAGGGCGAGTTCGCTTATCGAACCGACTCGGGCGCCACGATCCACGTCCGCGTCACCGTGGACCGCGCGGAACGCTCGGCCACCATCGACTTCACCGGTACGTCACGACAGCTCGCCACCAACTTCAACGCGCCCTTCGCGGTGGTCAACGCCGCCGTCCTGTACGTCTTCCGCACCCTCGTCGCCGACGACATCCCGCTCAACGACGGCTGCCTCCGCCCCCTGCGCATCATCGTGCCCCCGGGCTCGCTGCTCGCCCCCGAGCCGCCCGCGGCCGTCGTCGCGGGGAACGTGGAGACCTCACAGGCCATCACGGGCGCGCTCTACGCCGCCCTCGGCGTGCAGGCGGAGGGCTCGGGCACGATGAACAACGTGACGTTCGGGAACGACCACCACCAGTACTACGAGACGGTGGCCTCGGGATCCGGAGCGGGTGACGGCTTCGACGGGGCACCCGTCGTACAGACCCACATGACCAACTCGCGGCTCACCGACCCCGAAGTCCTGGAGTGGCGGCTGCCCGTCCTCCTGGAAGAGTTCGCCGTGCGCAAGGGCAGTGGCGGGGCCGGGAGGTGGCGGGGCGGGGACGGCGCCGTGCGCCGCATCCGGTTCCGCGAGCCGATGACCGTCTCCACCCTGTCGCAGCACCGTAGGGTCGCGCCGTACGGCATGGCGGGCGGCGCCCCCGGCGCACTAGGCGCCAACCGCGTGGAACGCGCGGACGGCTCCGTCGTGGAGCTCGGCGGCAGCGACTCGGCCGACCTGGCCCCCGGCGACGTACTCGTGATCGAAACCCCCGGCGGCGGCGGATACGGACCGGCCCCGCGCGACACCACTGATCCAGGAGAAGTGAGCGATGATCTTCAAGCGTACTGAGCGCGGCAAGGCCCCCGTCGAGCCGGTCACGCTGAAGATCCTCGTGGCGGGCGGCTTCGGCGTCGGCAAGACGACCCTGGTCGGCGCGGTCAGCGAGATCAAACCGCTGCGCACCGAGGAGACCCTCAGCGAAGCCGGCCGGCCCGTCGACGACACCAGCGGCGTCGCGGGCAAGCACACCACCACGGTGGCCATGGACTTCGGCCGCATCACGCTCCGCGAGGACCTGGTCCTGTACCTCTTCGGAACGCCGGGACAGGACCGCTTCTGGTTCCTCTGGGACGAGCTGGCGACCGGGGCGCTGGGCGCCGTCGTCCTCGCCGACACCCGGCGCCTGGAGGACTGCTTCGCCGCCGTGGACTACTTCGAACGGCGCTCCATACCCTTCGTCGTCGGCGTCAACTGCTTCGACGGAGCCTCCCGTTACCCCGCCGACGTCGTGCGCCAGGCCCTCGACCTCGATGACGACGTGCCCGTCGTGATGTGCGACGCGCGTGACCGCGAGACGGTCAAGGACGTCCTCATCGACGTCGTCGAGCACGCGATGGCGACAGCCGCGGCGGCACGGGAACCCGCCACTACGTAGCACGGGCCCCGCGGCCACAGCCGCGGCACGTACCCCCGCCGACTGGGGTACGGACCGCAGTCCCGCTCGGCTCAGCCCTCGTCCTCCTCCAGCCAGCCGAAGCTCCGCTCCACAGCCTTGTGCCAGTTGTGGAACTCGCGGTCCCGCGAGTCGGCGTCCATGCGCGGGCTCCACTCGACGTCCTGCTGCCAGTGCGCCTTCAGCTCGTCGAGGTCGTTCCACACACCGGTCGCGAGACCGGCCGCGTACGCCGCTCCCAGACACGTGGTCTCGGAGACCTTCGGACGGATCACCGGCACACCCAGGACATCCGCCTGATGCTGCATCAGGAGGTTGTTCTTGGTCATGCCGCCGTCCACCTTGAGGGTGGTGATCCGCACTCCGGAGTCCTGGTACATCGCGTCCACGACCTCGCGTGTCTGCCAGCTCGTCGCCTCCAGGACGGCCCGCGCGAGATGCGCCTTGGTGACGTACCGGGTGAGCCCGGTGATGACACCGCGCGCGTCGGAACGCCAGTAGGGCGCGTAGAGGCCGGAGAACGCCGGCACGATGTACGCCCCGCCGTTGTCGTCCACGCTCGCCGCGAGCGCCTCGATCTCATCCGCATTGCGGATGATGCCGAGCTGGTCCCGGAACCACTGCACCAGGGCGCCGGTGATCGCGATGGACCCCTCCAGGCAGTAGACCGGCGCCTCGGAGCCGATCTTGTAGCCCATCGTCGTGAGCAGTCCGCTCTTGGAGGGGACGGGCCGGTTGCCGGTGTTGAGCAGCAGGAAGCTGCCCGTGCCGTAGGTGTTCTTGGCCGTCCCCGTGTCGTAGCAGGCCTGCCCGAAAACGGCCGCCTGCTGGTCGCCGAGGGCGGAGGCGACGGGCACTCCGGAGAGCTGGCCCACGGCCGTGCCGTAGACCTCGGCCGACGACCTGATCTCCGGGAGGACCGCTTCGGGGACGTTCATCGCCGACAGGATCGACCGGTCCCACTGGAGCGTCTCCAGGTTCATCAGCATGGTGCGGCCCGCGTTGGTGACGTCGGTGACGTGCTTGCCGCCGTCGGTGCCGCCCGTGAGGTTCCAGATCAGCCAGGAGTCGATGGTGCCGAAGGCTATGTCGCCGCGCTCGGCGCGGGCCCTGAGCCCCGGCACGTTGTCGAGCAGCCAGGCGGCCTTGGGCCCGGAGAAGTAGCTCGCCAGGGGCAGCCCCGTCTGCTCGCGGAAGCGGTCCTGGCCGTCCGTGCCGCCCAGTTCGTTGCAGAGCGCCGAGGTGCGGGTGTCCTGCCAGACGATCGCGTTGTGCACGGGTTTGCCGGTGGCGCGGTCCCACAGGACCGTGGTCTCCCGCTGGTTGGTGATGCCCAGAGCGCTCAGCTGGTCGGCGCGGAGCCCGGCCTTGGCGATCGCCCCCGCGACCACTGCCTGCACTTTGGACCAGATCTCGGTGGCGTCGTGCTCCACCCAGCCGGGCTTGGGGAAGATCTGGCGGTGCTCGCGCTGGTCCACGGCGACGATCGCGCCGTCCTGGTTGAAGATGATGCAGCGGCTCGACGTGGTGCCCTGGTCGATGGCGGCGACGAATTTCTCGGAGCTGTCCGGCATGGCTACCCCTTGATGAGAAGACTCAGAAGGCTGCGTTGTAGATGACGCCCGCGAGAGCTCCGCCGATCAGCGGTCCGGCCACCGGAACCCAGGCGTAGCTCCAGTCGGACGTGCCCTTGTTGGGGATCGGCAGGAACGTGTGCACGATGCGCGGACCGAGGTCGCGCGCAGGGTTGATGGCGTAGCCCGTGGGGCCACCGAGGGAGAGGCCGATACCGACGACCAGGAAGGCCACGATCAGCGTCTGCGTGCCGGATTCGCCGAGCCCCTTGGTGAGCCCGAAGGCCAGGATGGGCAGCACCAGGGCGACGGTCGCGATGACCTCGGTGATGATGTTGGCGACCGGGTTCCGGATCTCCGGAATGGTGGAGAAGATGCCGAGTGTCGGCGTCGGCACGTGCACGCCCTCCGAGTCGCCCTTCGCGCCCCGCGTGACGTTGGCGTTGAACTGCGCCAGGTACACGAGGTAGGCGAGGACGGCGCCCAGCATCGCGCCGACCATCTGCCCGAGTACGTAGATCCAGACCTTGTCCCACTTCCCGGTGTCGATCGCGATGCCGAGCGTGACGGCCGGGTTGAGGTGGCCACCGGAGAGCGGGCCCGCGGTGTACGCGCCGGCGAGCACGCCGAAGCCCCACCCGAAGGCGATGACGACCCATCCGGAGGCCTTCGCCTTCGAATGGCTGAGTGTGACGGCGGCGCACACACCGGCGCCGAGAAGAATCAGGATCGCGGTGCCGATGACCTCACCGACGAAGATGTCCCCGTTCGCGTACATGGCGGCTCCTAGGACCTCGCCCGGGGCGGTGCGCCCCGGTCCTCCGTGCAGGGTGCGTTCCCACGACTACCGCCTGGATACGCCCGGCTGACGCAGCCGGAGGCAGAGGTCTCCCGATCCTCTCCCGGCGCCCATGGCGAGCGTGCCGTCACAGCCGAATCGCCGATGGGGGATGCCCCGTTGAACAGGCCCTTTGTGCCGACTCTTCGCGCGCGCAGACGCTCTGGGCGCGGGGAGCCGAGGTGCGGCGACGCCGACTGACACCCGGAAGTGTTCACCGATGGTGATGGAGCGTCAAGGTCGCGGACGGCAACGGTTAACCGGCGTGTGGGCTTCCTCCACAGTGCCTGTGGCGAGCCCTGGGGCCCCGCCCGCGGCCGTGGACCGCGCGACGGCGTGCCGAGCGCCCACGGCCCCCGCCGAGAGGCTCAGCGCACCGCGACGACCGAGGAGCCGTGGCCGAACAGACCCTGGTTCGCGGTGACACCCACGCGCGCCCCATCGACCTGACGCACCCCTGCCGTCCCTCTCAACTGCCACGTCACCTCGCAGACTTGGGCGATGGCCTGAGCAGGCACGGCCTCCCCGAAGGAAGCGAGGCCCCCACTGGTGTTCACCGGCACGCGTCCGCCCGGCGCCGTCGCCCCGTCGCGCAGCAACTTGGCGCCCTCGCCCTCGCCGCACAGGCCCAGGTCCTCGTACCACTGCAGTTCCAGGGCGGTCGACAGGTCGTAGACCTCGGCCAGCGATATGTCCTCGGGGCCTATGCCCGCTTCTTCGTACGCCGCGCGCGCGATGGACGCGCGGAACGTCCCGTCGGCGGGGTCCACGCCCGCTGCCGAGTCCGTGGCGACGTCCGGCAGGTCGAGCACCGTGGTGGGATACGTCGGGGTGACCGTGGACACCGCGCGGATGCGCACCGGGTCCGCCGCTCCGTGGCGACGGGCGAACTCCATGCTGGACAGCACCAGGGCCGCGGCCCCGTCCGAGGTGGCACAGATGTCGAGCAGCCGCAGTGGATCGGCCACCACGGCGGACGCGGCGACCTCCTCGGCGGTGACGGCCTTGCGGTAGCGCGCGTTGGCGTTGAGCGCGCCCGCCGCGGCGTTCTTCACCTTGACCTGGGCGAAGTCGTCGAGGGTGTCGCCGTGCACGGCCATGCGTCGGCGGGCGTACAGGCCGAAGTAGGCGGGGTTGGTCGCGCCGAGGACGCGGAACCGCAGCCAGTCGGGGTCGCCGGGCCGGTCCCCGCCCGCCGGCCGGAAGAAGCCTTTGGGGGCCGCGTCGGCACCGACCACCAGGACGACGTCGGCCATGCCCGCGAGGATCTGCGTACGCGCCGTGTTGATCGCCTGGGCGCCGGACGCGCAGGCCGCGTACACGCTCGCCACGCGCGCGCCCTGCCAGCCGAGCGCCTTGGCGAACGTCGCCCCCGCCACGTACCCCGGATAGCCGCCGCGCACCGTGTCCGCGCCGACGATGGAGCGCACGTCCCGCCACTCGACCCCGGCGTCCGCGAGCGCCGCGCGCGCCGCCGCCACCCCGTATTCGACGAATCCGCGCCCCCACTTGCCCCAGGGGTGCATGCCAGCGCCGAGCACCGCCACCTCGCCGCTCATGCGCCCACCCCCACCGGCCGCCAGTGCCATGTCGTCCATGTCGTCCCGCTGTCCTCGTTCAGCACGCCGGGGACGACCTCCACCTCCATGCCGACCTCCAGATCGGCCACGGAGACCCCGGGAACCGACTGCCCGAGCACCACCATCCGCTCCGCCTCCAGCTCCACAGCGATCAACGTGTAGGGCTCCCAGGGAAGTTCCGGGTCGGAGACGTAGGGAGCCGGTGGCCGATAGCGGCCGTCGGTGTACGACCAGACGCGTCCGCGCCGCGACAACGGCACCTCGGCCAGCTCCCCGCCCGCACAGCCGGGATTGCGGCAGAACCCGTCCTCGCGGGGGAAGAAGACGGAGGCGCACGCCGAGCAGCGCGTGCCCAGAAGGCGGAAGTCGTCATCCTCCCCGGCGAACCAGTTGGCCACCACGGGTGTGCGCTTACGCGACAAGGCTCCTCCAGGCGCTGGATCTGACGGAACGTCAGAAGTGTGCCACGGGCAACCGCCTTTCGTCATGGGGTGCCGGATTCCGCCAAGGGGTGGCCGACTTCCGTCGGAGGGGTGAAATCCCGGGGGACACGGTGAACCGGATGGCCTCGATGTGCGTCCGAGTATCGGTAGGGGGCGTCCGGGGCCGACGGGGGTGGTCCCGGACGGCTCCTACGGCTCCTACGGCACCTCCGGTGCCGTCCCGCCCTCACTTCCCCTGCAGCGACCTCCGGGAGACGGGGAAGTCGAAGTAGGTGTCGGGGAACGACTCGGGCTTGTACGTGTAGTGCCACCACTCTTCGGGGAGGTTGACGAAGCCCTCCTTGCCGAGCGCGTCGCGCAGAAGGTCGCGGTTGGCGCGCTGCTTCCCCCCGATCCGGGGATCGTCCGTGTGCGACAGCGTGTCGAAGCAGTCGAAGCCCGTCCCCATGTCCACGGAGTTGTCGGGGAAGCGCTCGTCCCGCGGCCCGAAGCACGGCGTGAGCGGCTCCCCGGGGACGTACGGCCGGGTCGGCAGGGCCGGCAGCCGCACCGCCGTCAGATCCACGGTGGAGCCCCGGCTGTGCCCGGACTTCTCCGCGATGTAACCGTCCTCGAACAGCCGCGACTTGTCTACAAGGGGATAGAACTCCGCCTTCATGCGCTCGTCGGCGAGATCCTCGGCCCAGTGCACGAAGTGGTCGACGGCCCGCTGCGGCCGGTAGCAGTCGTACACCTTCAGGGAGTAGCCCTTGCGCAACAGCTTGCGCTGCGCCTTGTGCAGGGCCTTCGCCGCGGGCTCCGTGAGGATGCACAGCGGCTTCTTGTACCCGTCGACGGGCTCGCCCACGAAGTTGTGCGGCGTGAAGTAGCGCATCTCCTGAATGATCGTCGGGTCGACGTCGCGCAGCGCGACGAACTCCTCCGGAGCCTTCGGTTCGGCCCGTGCGTGCGCGGGGGAGGGGGCGGCGGCCACGGAAAGCAGGGCGGCGGCACAGACGGCGAGATTCCGCAGGGCGGGGACAAGTCCTGTCATGCCCCAGCGTCTATCAGGACCACCACCACCCGCGAAAGACCGGCGCGACAGGGATCGGATACAGTCCGCGGCGTGTCCGCATCCCCACACTCCACCAACTCCGTTCCGGGCTCCCACTGTTCGAGCTGTGGAACGTCCTACGAGGACCGGCCCACGGGCTGGCCCCGCACCTGCGCCCACTGCGGCGCGGTGGCCTACCGCAATCCGCTGCCCGTGGCGATCGCCCTCCAGCCGGTCTACGACACCCAGGGCACCGGCCTGGTCGTCGTGACCCGCACCATCGCTCCCGCGCGGGGAGGCATCGCGCTGCCCGGCGGGTTCATCGACGACCGGGAGGACTGGCGCGACGCGGTCGTGCGCGAGCTGAAGGAAGAGACCGGCATCGGAGCCGAGAGCCGGGACGTCCGCCTGGTCGACGCCATGAGCGCGGCCGACGGGCACCTCCTGCTCTTCGGCCTCCTTCCCGAGCGACCCGTCACGGACCTGCCGCAGTCCGCGCCGACGGACGAGACCGAGGGCTGGAACCTGCTGCGCCGCCCCGACGAGCTCGCCTTCCCGCTGCACACGCTGGCGGCACACGCCTGGTTCGAGGGCCGCTACTGACCCTCACCCGTCCAGACCCCGTACCCGCACCGGACGCCCCGGTGCGGGCCCGTCCTCGCCCCCCTCCCGCTCGACGACCACTCGCCCTTCGCTCCACCGCGTCGTGAACCGTTCGAGCTCCGCCTCAGCCCACCCGTCACCCGCGTCGGCCACCACGAGGCCACCACCCGAACGCCCCTCGGCGGGCGCCCACACCTCCAGCTCCAGGCCTCCGTCGCACCCGCACACGGGCAACACCGTGCCTCCGCGCGCGAATACCGGAATGCGCGACAACGGAGCGTCCACCAGCACCTTCCCGGGCCCCTCATAAGCCCTGCCGGTCGCCGTGTCGTACCAGCGCCCCGGAGGCAACCGCACCGCCCGCCGCACCGCACCGCTCTCCAGCACCGGCGCCACCAACAACGAGTCGCCGAGCAGGAACGCGTCCTCACAGTCCCGCAACGCCCTGTCCTCAGGATTCCCCCACCACAAGGGCCGCACATAGGGAGCGCCCGTACGCCGCGCGAGATGGGCGAGCGTCACGAAGTACGGCATCAGCCGCCTGCGCTCCACGAGCACCTCGCGCGCGTGCCCCAGCACCTCGTCGCCGAACTCCCACGGCTCACGCCGACCCGCCCCGATCGCCGCATGCGTGCGGAACAACGGCAGATACGCACCCAGTTGGAACCACCGCAGATACAGCTCCGGCGACGGACTGCCGTCGAACCCGCCCACATCGGGACCCGAGTACGGCACCCCGCACAACCCGAGCCCCAGCACCAACGACAGCGACGCGCGCAACCCGGGCCACCCCGTGGACACATCCCCGGACCACGTCCCTCCGTAGCGCTGCATTCCCGCCCACCCCGAACGGGAGAACAAGAAGGGCCGCTCCTCGGGCTGCAGTTCACTCAGCGCCCCGTACCCCGCATGAGCCATCGCCAGGCCGTAGACGTTGTGGGCCTCCCTGTGGTCGCCACCACGCCCTTCCAGGGAGTGCCGTGCCGACCGCGGCAGCGTCGCCTCACCGAACGCGGCGAACGACACCGGCTCGTTCATGTCGTGCCAGAAACCCGAGAACCCCTGGTCGACACGCTCCTTGTAGAGCGTGGCCCACCACTCCCGCGCGCGCGGGTCGGTGAAATCGGGGAACACCGCCTCTCCGGGCCACACGACACCACGCACCAGCCGCCCCGTGGCATCCCGCACGAAGGCATCCGCCGCCACGCCGCTGTCGTACACCTCGACCCCTCGCTCGGACTTCACCGCCGGGTCGACGATCGAGACGAGCCGGATCCCGCCCTTGCGCAACTCGTCCGCGAACTGCGGCAGCTTGGGGAACCGATCCCGGTCGACGGTGAACACCTGATGCGCTTCGTAGTGGTCGATGTCCAGATGAACCGCGTCCAACGGCAGCCCGCGCTCCTGATAGCCCGCGACGATCCGCCGCACCTCCTGCTCACTGCCGAAGCCCCACCGCGCGTGATGGTGCCCGAGCGCCCACGAGGGCGGCAGCGCCGGCGGACCGGTGAGCGACGCCCAGCTGTGCAACACGCGCGCGGGAGTGCCGACCATCGCCCAGTAGCGCAGCGGACCGCCACTCATCCGCACCTCGCACGAACCGACCCGGTCGTGCCCGGACCCGGCGCCCTCCACACCCTCGTGGACCGAGACCGCGCCCTCCCAGGTGTTGTCGTGGAAGACCAGATGCGTGGCGGCGTCGGCCACCACCATCTGCACCGGCATGGTGATGTACAGCGGGTCGTCGCCCGGCCCGAAGGAGCCGCCCGGATCCGTGTTCCACAGCCGGTACGTCCCGTTCCGCAGCCGAGGCCCCGAGGACCGGCCGCCGAGACCGAAGAACCGCGCGTCCGCCGGCACCTCCGACCGCTGCACCCAGCGGGCCGCGCCCCCGTCGGACCGCTCCCACCAGCGTGGCGGCAGATCCCGCCGCAGCGTCACACCGCCGGGCGTGCGCAGCTCCACCGCGCCGTACCGCGAGACGACGACCGTCACCCGCTCCGAGACGACCCGCCAGCCGCCCTCCGTGTCGGGCTCGAGGACGGCCCGGGGATCCGGTTCGGGGCTGCGGCACGCCAACGCGTACGACGGCTCGGGCGCCGCCCCGTCCCACCCCAGGAACACCGCACCGCCCGCGGTCACCCGCACCCGCAGCTCGGCACGGGCGAACCGCACCACACCGCCCCCCGGTTCCGGCTCCATCGCCGTCACGGCGCCGGGCACCCGGGCACGCTCCGCTCCCGGAGGTTCGAGCGCCGCCGCGTCCGCCCGCCACCGGCGCCACGAGGAGCGCACCGTGCGCAACCCCTGCGCCGTGCCGACCATGCCGACCGCCTTCACCGAACGCACCAGGTCACGACCGTTCATGCTGCTCACCCTGCCACCGAAGAGGCCGTATGTGTGCCCCGTTCATTGGCCGTTCACCTGGGGCGACGGCACATAACGGCGGGGCCGACTGTGTGAGGCACACCCTGGTGCGGAAGTCGATCACGTGGCATCGTCCCTTGCAGCCGTGTTCACGCGCACACCCAGCACGTGCGCACTCCACACGCATACGACGCGTACAGTCCGGGAGCCGCCCCATGACGTCCTCAGCGAACCCTGCGCCGCTCTGGCAGCCAAGCCCGGAAAGGATCGCCGAAGCGCAGGTCACACGGTTCCAGGCCTGGGCCGCCGAGCACTACGGAGCCCCGGCCGACGGTGGCTACGAAGCGCTGCACCGCTGGTCGGTGACCGAGCTGGAGACGTTCTGGAAGGCCGTCACCGACTGGTTCGACGTCCGCTTCACCTCCCCATACGCGCGTGTACTGGGCGACCGTGCCATGCCCGGTGCCGAGTGGTTCCCCGGAGCGACCCTCAACTACGCCGAGCACGCCCTGCGCGCCGCGGACGACCCCACGCGCGCGAACACTCCGGCCCTCCTGTACGTCGACGAGAGCCACGAGCCGCAGCCCGTCACCTGGGCCGAGCTGCGCAGCCAGGTCGGCTGTCTGACGGCGGAACTGCGCACCCTCGGCGTACGCCCAGGAGACCGTGTCAGCGGCTACCTGCCGAACATCCCGCAGGCCGTCGTCGCCCTCCTGGCCACCGCCGCCGTCGGCGCCGTCTGGACCTCCTGCGCCCCCGACTTCGGAGCCCGCAGCGTCCTCGACCGCTTCCAGCAGGTCGAACCGGTCGTCCTGTTCACCGTCGACGGCTACCGCTACGGAGGCAAGGAGCACGACCGCCGCGACACCGTCGCCGAGCTCCGCGCCGAACTGCCCAGCCTCCGCGCGGTCGTCCACATCCCGCTCCTCGGCACCGAAGCCCCCGAAGGCGCCCTGGAATGGTCGGCGCTCACCTCGGGGGACACCGCCCCCACCTTCGAGGCCGTGCCGTTCGACCACCCCCTGTGGGTGCTCTACTCCTCCGGCACCACCGGCCTGCCCAAGGCGATCGTCCAGTCCCAGGGCGGCATCCTCGTCGAACACCTCAAGCAGCTCGGCCTGCACTGCGACCTCGGCCCCGACGACCGCTTCTTCTGGTACACCTCGACCGGCTGGATGATGTGGAACTTCCTCGTCTCCGGCCTCCTGACGGGCACCACGATCGTCCTGTACGACGGCAGCCCCGGCCACCCAGACACCGCAGCCCAGTGGCGCATCGCCGAACGCACCGGAGCCACCCTCTTCGGCACCTCGGCCGCGTACGTCATGGCCTGCCGCAAGGCGGACGTCCACCCCGCCCGTGACTTCGACCTCTCCCGCGTCACCTGCGTCGCCACGACCGGCTCCCCCCTGCCTCCGGACGGCTTCCGCTGGCTGCACGACGAGTTCGCCGACACCCCCGGCGGCCTGTGGACGGCCTCGGTCAGCGGCGGCACGGACGTCTGCTCCTGCTTCGCCGGAGCGGTCCCGACCCTCCCCGTGCACATCGGCGAGCTCCAGGCCCCCTGCCTGGGCACGGACCTGCAGTCCTGGGACCCCCACGGCAAGCCGCTGACCGACGAGGTCGGCGAACTGGTCGTCACCAACCCCATGCCGTCCATGCCCATCCACTTCTGGAACGACCCGGACGGCACCCGCTACCACGACAGCTACTTCGACACCTATCCCGGCGTCTGGCGGCACGGCGACTGGATCACCCTCACCTCACGAGGCTCGGTGGTCATCCACGGCCGCTCCGATTCCACGCTCAACCGCCAGGGCGTCCGCATGGGATCGGCCGACATCTACGAAGCCGTCGAACGACTCCCGGAGATCCGCGAGTCCCTCGTCATCGGAGTCGAGCAGCCCGACGGCGGCTACTGGATGCCGCTCTTCGTCCACCTCGTCGAGGGCGCCGCCCTCGACAACGCCCTCCGCGACCGGATCAAAGTGACGATCCGTGAGCAGCTCTCCCCGCGCCACGTCCCCGACGAGGTCATCGAGGTCCCCGGCATCCCGCACACTCTGACCGGCAAGCGCATCGAGGTCCCGGTCAAGCGCCTCCTCCAGGGCACACCTCTGGACAAGGCGGTCAATCCGGGCTCCGTCGACCGCCTCGAACTCCTCGACTTCTACGCGGACCTGGCCCGCCAGCGCTCCTGACGATCTCGTCTTCCCCCAGCTCAGCGGTCGTTGTCAGTGGCTCTCGTTACTGTGAGTGAGCATTGATCGACCGAGTGCAGGGGGAATCATGGCGCACACCCGAAACGACACGATGCGACGCGCACTGCGCCGCGAAGTCGCCGGAACCATCGGCCTGCTGGCCGACGAGGAGGACTTCGCGGCCATGCGCCGCTACCGCACCTTCACCTTCGACGACCACGAGACCTACCTCAAGCAGGTCGAAGGCCTCCTCAGAACCCTCGCCTCCCAGGGACGGCACACCACCGTCGCCCTCTTCGACCCCGAGGAGTTCCAGGAGTACTGCGCGGAGACCGGACTGAACCCGGACACCTCGGACAGCCGCACCCGCTTCACCGCCGCACTGGCATCGGGCGGCCCCACCGTTCCGTACGAGGGCCAGCCCCTGGCCGAGCTCGTCCCCGACCTGGTCGACGAGGCGGTCCGCCGGGCCACCTGGGAGTACGCGACAGTCGTGCTCGCCCGCGCAGGAACCTGCGCAACGTGCGGCGAGGACATCGGCCGAGCCGCCTTCGCCCGAGCCTCCGCACTCATCACCCAGGCCGTCGACACCACCCGACCGGGCACCCGCCACCTGGTCTGCAGCGTCCCCTCCGACCCCGAAACGCTCCTCGCCGCACTCCACGTCGAGGTGGACGCCGAGGGCCGCACCCTGCTCGACGACACCGAAGCCCTGGAATTCGCCACGGTCCTCGCGGTCGGCATCGCCACCCACCGCGCGGCCGGCATGGTGCTGCGCTCCAGCGGCGACGGCACCCGCGACCGTGTCCACGGCTGGCGCATGAACGGCGGCCGACTCCAGCCCCTCACCGCGGCCGAGGTCTTCGACGCCTACTGCACCGACGCCATCTCCGGCGAGCTCGTCGCCCCCGAATCCGGCGTCGACTACTGCGCAGCACCCCGCCTCGAAGCCGACGATCCCGAAGGGGGACACACGCACTGAACACACGAGGGCCGCCCCACCGAACGGTGAGGCGGCCCTCGGAAACAATCTCGTCGGCTACTCGCCCGACAGCACCGCCTGCGCGGCCTTGCGAGCCTCTTCCGCGCTGTCCGCGGCACGCGCCGCCGACGCGGCACGCTCGCACTGGGCCAGCGTGTACTTGCCGAGCGTCGCGCGCACGTAAGGAATGGACGCCGCACCCATCGACAGAGAGGTGACACCCAGACCGGTCAGCACACACGCGAGCAGCGGGTCGGAAGCCGCCTCGCCACACACGCCACAGCTCTTGCCCTCGGCGCTCGCCGCCTCGGCGGACAGCGCGACCAGGTCGAGCAGCGCGGGCTGCCACGGGTCCTGCAGCCGCGACACGGCACCCACCTGCCGGTCGGCGGCGAAGGCGTACTGCGCGAGGTCATTGGTGCCCAGCGAAAGGAACTCGACCTCCTGGAGGATCGAGCGCGCCCGCAGCGCGGCCGAGGGAATCTCGACCATCGCACCGAACTTCGCCTGCAGCCCTGCCTCACGGCACGCGTCCGCGAACGCCTTGGCGTCGGTACGGTCCGCCACCATCGGCGCCATGACCTCAAGGTAGACGGGCAGACCCTCGGCGGCCTTGGCCAGCGCGGTCAGCTGCGTCCGCAGCACCTCGGGGTGGTCGAGCAGCGACCGCAGACCGCGCACACCGAGCGCCGGGTTCGGCTCATCGGCCGGCGTCAGGAAGTCCAGCGGCTTGTCGGCACCGGCGTCCAGCACTCGCACGACGACTCGGCCCTCGGGGAACGCCTCGAGCACCTTGCGGTACGCCTCGACCTGCTTCTCCTCGGACGGCGCCTTGCTGCTGTCGTCCAGGAACAGGAACTCGGTGCGGAACAGGCCGACACCCTCGGCGCCCGCCTCGACGGCCGCCGGCACGTCGGCGGGACCGCCGACGTTGGCGAGCAGCGGCACCTTGTGCCCGTCGGACGTCGCACCCGGACCGGTCGACGCGGCCAGCGCGGCCTTGCGCTCGGCAGCGGCAGCCTCGAGCTGAGCCCGCTTCTCCGCGCTAGGGTCCACGAAGATCTCACCGGTGCTGCCGTCCACGGCGACGACCGTGCCCTCGGCGAGCTCACCGGCGCCCGGCAGCGCGACGACGGCCGGCACACCGAGCGCACGCGCCAGAATCGCGCTGTGACTCGTGGGCCCGCCCTCCTCGGTGACGAAGCCGAGCACCAGAGCCGGGTCGAGCAGCGCGGTGTCCGCAGGCGCGAGGTCACGCGCGATCAGGATGTAGGGCTGGTCGCTGTCCGGGACACCCGGCATCGGCACGCCCAGCAGGCGCGCGACGATGCGGTTCCGCACGTCATCGAGGTCCGCCACCCGACCGGCCATGTACTCACCGGCACCGGCGAGCAGTTCGCGGTAGTGGGAGAACGCGTCGTAGACAGCGCGCTCGGCCGTGCTGCCGACGGTGATGCGCCGGTCGACATCGGACATGAGCTCCGGATCCTGAGCGATCATGGCCTGCGCCTCGAGCACCGCCTGGGCCTCGCCACCGGCCAGATTGCCGCGCGCATTCAGGTCGGCCGCCACAGCTTCCACGGCCTGGCGGGCGCGCCCCTGTTCGCGCTCGGCCTCCTCCGCGGGAATCTGCTTCGCCGGCGGCTCGAGAACCGCCGTACCCATGTGCCGAACCTCGCCGACCGCCACTCCGTGGCTGACACCGACGCCTCGCAGCGTTGTCTCCATTTCACCCGTCTCCGGTTGTGCGACGGGCCCAGCCGCCGCGGTGGTTGTCCTGCGTGCCGTCGGTGACGGCGATGACGTCACTTCCAGCTGAAGAGCGCGTCGCCGGCCTTCACTTCGCCGTCCTCGACGAGGTCGGCGAGGGACTCGGCGGTGGCTTCGAGCGCGACGATCGGGCACACCGGCGACTTGCCGGCGGCCTCGACGGCCGACGGGTCCCAGCGCACCACGGCCTGGCCGCGCTGCACGGTGTCACCCTTGTTGACGAGGAGCTCGAAGCCCTCGCCGTTGAGCTGGACGGTGTCGATGCCGAGGTGCGTCAGCACGCCGTGACCCTGGTCGTCGACCACCACGAAGGCGTGCGGGTGGAGGGAGACGACGATGCCGTCCACGGGAGAGACGGCCTCAGAGGGCTCGCGCGCGGGATCAATGGCCGTGCCGGGCCCCACCATGGCGCCTGAGAACACGGGATCCGGTACAGCAGAGAGCCCAATGGCACGTCCTGCAAGCGGGGACGAAACACTGGTCATGGCAAGCCTCCCAGGGGGGTGGAGATTCATAGCCGCCGTCACTACCTGTCCTGGACGACGCACTGTTCAGAAGGGTAAGTCATAAGAAGTCCCGGTTCCGCATGAGTGGTCCCGGTTGGCGGACGTAGAGGCAGTGCACAAACGATTTGCGCCCGCCCGGAGCCCGATGTACAGTCGTACTCCTGCCTGGGGCCGTGGGACGCAGTCAAGCGTCCGGTTCTGGCAGCATCCTTCTAGTCAGATCCTATCCCTGGGTCCGGTTCCGCATGTCCGCGGTGACCGTGGTCAGAGAGTCGAATGAGACCTGATAAAGTCGGAACCG
>NZ_LIPN01000003.1 GCF_001418325.1 Streptomyces atriruber
CCCACCCACCACGCGCTCTCCGCCCCCGCGAGCGACCCGCTCATGGCCCATTGGGCAGCCATGGCGCGGGAGTCGGCGAGCAGCCGCGGCCGGTCGCGCGGCACCCCGGGCACCGCCGCGATCCGCCCGACGATCTCGACCCGCGCGCTCCCGCCCGTGCTCCGCCGCACCGTCACGGTGTCCCCGACCCGCACGGCCCCCGAGCGGAGCAGGGCGTCGTCGGCGAGAGCGGGCGCGGCCGGGCGGCCCTTGGCGCGGTCGGTGCCGAGCCGCACGCTCCACGTGGGGTACTTGAGGTCGCCGTCCGGCCCCCGCAGCACCGCGTCGATCAGCTTGCCGCTGCCGGGCCGGTCGGAGCAGAGGACGGGCCCCGGCGCCTTCGAGGACGACGGCGACCTGCGGCCGCTGCCCGGCGCCACGTCGGTCCCTGGGGCCCCCGGCTTCTCGCGCTCGGCGCCGGGGCAGCCGGCCGTGCGCCGGTCGGGCGGGTCCGTGCGCAGGTCGCGCCAGCGCGCCTGGCGCGCGAGACCGGGCACCCGGTCGACGGTCAGCCGGTACGTCCGCCGCACCCGCTCCCCGACCATGCTCAGATCGATCTGCAGGATGCGCACGTCCGCGCCGCGTGCGCCCACCTTCAGCGGGATCGTCCGGGTACCGCCCTCCTTGATCGACACGGAGCCCGAACGGGTCAGCCCGTCGCCGTCCTCGAAGAAGACGGTGAGCCGCACGGGCACGACGGGACCGCGGCCGTCCGCCGACAGCCTTACCCGGAGCGGCAGTTCCGTGCCCGGCCCCCGGCCCGCCCGTCCCACCGGCAGCCCGTGGTCGGGCACCTTCTCGCCCAGCGGCGCCACGAGCTCGCCCACGGGCCGGTCCGCGAGGTCGCGCCGCAGCGCGGGCGCGGGGCCCCGCCGCGTGTCGATCGCGGTGACGGCCACCGCGTCCTGCCCCACGTACCCCTCCGAGGTCACCACGGGGGTGACGGACTCGGCGCCCGGCAACGCCTCGTACGCGGCCCGCCGCTCACCGGGCGGCACCCCCTCGCCCGGCTCGACGCGCAGGTCCGCGCCGACCCGGAAGACGGCCTGGTCCCGGTCGCCGCGGTCCAGGACGGCCAGCGCCGTGCTGCTGAGCGCGGCGACGGCGAGCGCGAGCGTCACCACCAGGGCGGGTCCGGCGTGCCGGGCCGCGCGCCGTCCCACCTGCCAGCCGCCGAGCGGCAGCACGAGACCACGGCCGCGCAGGGCGAGCGGGTCCACGAGACGGGCCAGCAGCGGCAGGAGCCGCAGGACGAGCAGCGCGGCCGCCACGGTCATCGTGACGGGGACCAGGACGAGCACCGGGTCGACGCCGCTGTCGCCGGTCACCGGCGACTCGTACTGCCGCAGTTGCAGCCAGCCGAGCACGGCGACCGCGGCGAGCGCCAGGTCGGCCCCGAACCTGCCCAGAGCGCCTCCGGCGAGCTCTCGTCCGGGGACGGCCCCCAGGGCCCCCGCGAACCTCGTGATCCGCCGCCGGGGCCGGTCCACGGCCCGCCGGTCCCGCACGGTCCGCACGGTCGGCAGGAGCACCGCGAGGCCGTGCACGAGGAGCGCGGCCAGGACCGCCGTCCACCCCTGCGCCGTCGCCGCCGTCGCGGGCACATCGCTCTCGATGAGCCCGGACGCTTCGAGTGCGTGGAGCAGCGGCCCCGCGAGGAAGGGCGCCGCCAGCCCCGCGGGCACGGCGACACAGGCCCACTGCGCGGCCGCCGACAGGGCGATCCGCCGGGTGCCCGCGCCGCGCGCGGCCAGCAGGACGAGTTCGGGGCGCCGGTGTTCGGCGAGCTGACGCGCGGTGAGCACGAGCGCGGCCACGGCGAGCGCGGCCAGGAGGACGGCGGGGACGTAGAGCCCCGCGCGGGCCACGGCGATCGGCGTGGTGAGCCTGCCGAGCGCCCTGCGCAGCCCGGCCGACAGCGTCAGTTCACTCTTGTCGGCGACATCGCCCCCGGCCTGCCCGTTGCCTTCGGCCCGCCCGTTGTCTTCGGTTTGTCCGTTGCCCTCGCCCCGCAGCACGGAGCGCGCGGCATCGCTGCCCGCGAACCGTTTCGCCCGCTCCTGGAGCGCGTCGATGTCCCCGAGCCGCAGCCCGCCCGTGTCCGGCACCCCGAGCCACAGCTCCGTGGCGTCGCCGGCGAGCCCCTTGCTCCCGGTGAAGGCGTCCCGGGACACGACCGCGATCGAGTCGGGCGTCCCGAACGCACTGCTCAGTGTCGCCCACACCGCGGGCGCCCGCCCCTCGGCGGCGTACGTCCCGACGACCCGCATCGGCACCGGCCGCCCTGCCGCGCCCCGCACCGTGATCCCGTCGCCGGTCCGCACGGCGAGCTCCGCCGCGGCGGTCTCGGTGAGCGCGACCTCGACGGCCCGGCCGCCGGGGCGCGGCCACCGGCCGGCCGCGAGCACCCCGTGCCGCGCCGTGCCCTGCAGGGCGACGACGGAGACGGTGGCGTCCTCGCGCGGGTGGCCCGCGGCCTCGGTGACGGCGAGTTCGTCGTTGCGGGCCGCGGGCGCCCGCAGCGCGGACCAGGTGCGGTGGGGCACATCGCCGTACGTGCGGTCGAGCGCGGCACGTACGGCCGCGTCCAACTCCGCCGTGCCGCGCGCCCGACGGGAACCCGCGACCTCTACGACGGCCTCACGGTCCGCGGCGAGCCTGCGCTGGACCCCGCCCTCGACGGCCTTCTCGGAGAGCGCCGCCAGCGCGGCGAGCACGGTGGCGGCGAGCAGCACGGCGAGCCCGGCCGCGCCCAGCACCAGCCCGTGCCGCCGGCTCCCCCGCACCGCCGCGGGCCACCGCCGTCGCCTCACCGCACCCGTCACCCCCCGAATGACCGGCACAGTATGGGCGTACGCAAATGTGGCCCGCAATGGTCCGGACGAACCGGAACCACCACGGGCCACACAGCAGTTGAGGCGCGGTCAGCGCGCCGCGGGCAGCGCCCGGAGGGTCAGCGCACCTCGGTGATCTCGGGGCCGCGCTGGAGCTGCCCCATGCCGCCGGAGAAGCGCGAGCCCTCCTGCTGCTCCTGCTGGACGCCCTCGGCGACCATCTGCGCGTCGTCCGGCAGCTTCAGGACGATCGGGTCGCGCGGCGCCATCGGGCCCTCGCCGCGCACGACGACGGTGTCCCGGAAGATCTGCTCGAGGAGACCCGCGGCCTGCGGCTGCACCGCGCCCTGGCCGGAGATCACACCGCGCAGGAACCAGCGCGGGCCGTCGACGCCGATGAAGCGCACGACCTGCACCCCGCCCGTGCCGTCCGGCAGCTGCACCGGCACCTGGGCACGCAGCTCCCAGCCGAGAGCGCCCTCGACCTCGTCGATGACACCGCCCTGCTGGGTGATGCCCGAGGCGATCTCCTCGCGGACCTCGCCCCAGATGCCCTCCTTCTTGGGGGCGGCGAAGCCCTGCAGCTGGATGGCGCTGTCCTGGAGTACGACGGTGGCCGCGACGATCGCGTCGCCCGCGACCTCCACCCGCAGCTCCATGCCCTCGACGCCCGGCACGAAGAGCCCACCGAGGTCCACCCGGCCCTCGCCGGGCTCACGGACCTCCGAGAGGTCCCAGGGACCGTCGGGACGGGGCTCGGGCTCGAGCCTCACGCGCGACCGCGCGGCGTCGGCGGAGTCACCGGACTCGTCGCTGTCCACGCCGTCGACGACCTGCTCGTCCGCGCCCGCCGCGTCCTCGGCGGCACTGTCCTTCTTGCGACGTCCGAACACGTCACTGTCCTTCCCGGTCGGATACGACCGATGCGTATCGATTCCCACCCGTTTGTTCGCCCGGGCTCATGCCCGGACCGCTGCCCACGGCGGCATGGCCGCCGGTGGACCCGAAGCCCCCCTCGGCCCGCGCCGATACGGGAAGCTCCGCCACCTCCTGGAAGCGAACCTTCTCGACCTGCTGGACGACCAGTTGGGCAATCCGGTCGAAGCGCTCGAACCGCACGGCCTCGCGCGGGTCGAGATTCACCACGATCACCTTGATCTCCCCACGGTACCCGGCATCCACCGTCCCCGGGGCATTCACCAGGGCGACACCGCAGCGGGCGGCGAGCCCCGAACGGGGGTGCACGAAGGCCGCGTACCCCTCCGGGAGGGCGATCGACACCCCGGTGGGCAGCACGACCCGCTCGCCGGGGGCCAGTTCGCAGGATTCCGTGGTCCGCAGATCGGCACCCGCGTCACCGGGCTGCGCGTACGCGGGCAGCGGCACCTCGGGGTCGACGCGCCTGATGAGCACGTCCAGTTCCTGGCGGGGCATCAGGGGTTCACCTCGAAAGCGCGGGCACGCCGGACCTGGTCGGGGTTGTTCATGGCGGCCTGGATCTCCTCCGGGCGGCCGTTGTCGATGAAGTGCTCGACCTTCACCTCGATGAAGAGGGCGTCGGCACGGACCGCGACGGGGCCTTCGGGGCCGCCGATGCGCCCGGTGGCGGTCGAGTAGATCTTCCGCCCGTCGACGGCGGTGACCTCGGCCTCCAGGTGCAGCACGGTGCCCAGCGGAACGGGCCGCACGAAGTCGGTCTCCAGGCGCCCGGTCACGGCGATCACGCGCAGCAGCCAGTTGAGCGAGCCCAGCGTCTCGTCGAGCGCGGTGGCGAGGACGCCGCCGTGGGCGAGGCCCGGGGCGCCCTGGTGCGCCTCGCGCACGGTGAACTCGGCGGTGACCGCCACGCCCTCGCCGGCCCGCGCCGCGAGGTGCAGCCCGTGCGCCTGCCCCTCGCCACAGCCGAAACAGTGCTCGTAGTGAGCACCGATGAGCTCACCGGGGGCGGGTGCGTCGGGGTGGCGGACGGGCGCTATGGCGTCGGCCGGGGGCGTCAGAGCTGCAGATGTACCACTCACAGGCGCAGACCTTACCTCCGCGTCAGCGCGGTCACCGCACCGTGCCAAGCTTGGTTCCATGCAGCCTTACGAAGAACGCCTGACCGCGCCCCGTTCGTGGTGGTTCGCCTCGGTCCTGGTGGGCGTCGCGATGGCCCTGATCCTGCTGCCGTTCGGCACCCTGCCGCTCCTCGGCGGTCTGGTCGGCGGCACGGCCGTGGCGGCCGTCGTCACCAGCGCTTACGGCGCTGTGCGGATTCGCGTGGTGGCGGGGTCGCTGGTCGTGGGCGACGCGAAGATCCCGGTGTCCGCCCTGGGCGACGCGGAGGTCCTGACCGGCGAGGAGACGCGCGCCTGGCGCTCGTACAAGGCCGACCCGCGCGCGTACATGCTGCTGCGCGCCTACATCCCCACGGCCCTGCGCGTGGACATCACGGATCCCGAGGACCCCACTCCGTACGTGTACGTCTCGACGCGCGACCCCGAGGCTCTCGCGGCGGCTCTGGACTCGGTGCGAGAGAGCGCCGCGTAGTCAGCGGCCCAGCTCCTTGGGGATCTCCCCCATGCGCAGCGGGTCCTGCGGCTTCTCCAGGGGCGGCAGCTCGGGCAGCTCGTCCCACGGCACCTGGTTCTTGCTCAGGTCCCGCCGGATCCGGGCGGCGAGCTTCTTGGTGTCCCGGCGGTTCATGACCGCTCCGACCGCGGCACCGACCATGAAGGGCATGAGGTTCGGCAGGTTCCGGACCATCCGCTTCATGATCTGCTGGCGCAGCTCGCGCTTCATCTGGCCGCCCAGCGCGGCGTTGAACGTCGCGGGCTTCGCGACCTCGATGCCGCGCTCCTGCGACCAGGAGTTCAGATAGGCGGTGCTGCGCTGCTTGAGGTTGCCTTCCGGCCGCAGGCCGTAGACCTCGTGCAGTTCGGCGATCAGCTTCAGTTCGATGGCGGCGACGCCGGTGATCTCCGCGGCGAGCTCGGCGGGCATCGCGGGCGGCACCGGCATCATCGCGGCGGCGCCCACTCCCGCGCCCACGGTGGACGTGGCGTTGGCGGCGCCCGCGATGAGCTTGTCCGCGAGCTGTTCGGGGCCGAGGCCCGGGAACTGCTTGCGGAGGGTCGCGAGGTCGCGGACCGGGATCCGCGGGGCGTTCTCGATGAGCCGGTCGGCGAGATATCCGATACCGGCCTTGGCGCCGCGCCCGCCCTTGCGCACGCCTTCCTTCACCCCGTGCGTGACGGCGGCAACACGGCTACCCCTGGACCCGGCCTGATCGGCGCTCCAAGGGGTCCTGGGGGCCTTGTCGGCCGCCGTCGCGTCCGGCACCGCCTCAAGGGCGTTCGCCGGTTCGAGCGAGGCTGCTCCGGGTGCGGAAGAGCCTCGCCCGTCGTCACGTGCGCCGGTGTACGGGACACCGGCTTCGTCCGCCCCGCGCTTGCGGAAGCGGCGCTTCCGAAACGGGGTCGAGCCAGTCACGGCCGACCCCGCCTCAGTCGCAGTCGCGGCAGATCGGCTGGCCGTTCTTCTCCTTGGCCAGCTGGCTGCGGTGGTGCACCAGGAAGCAGCTCATGCAGGTGAACTCGTCCTGCTGCTTCGGGAGCACGCGGACGGCGAGCTCCTCGTTGGAAAGGTCGGCGCCGGGCAGTTCGAGGCCCTCAGCGGCCTCGAACTCGTCGACGTCGACCGCTGAGGTCGACTTGTCGTTCCGCCGTGCCTTGAGCTCCTCGATGCTGTCCTCGTTGACGTCATCGTCGGTCTTGCGTGGGGTGTCGTAGTCCGTTGCCATGTCGCTCTCCCCCTCTGGGTGTCTGCGGGTGTCTCCAGCGCACGTAACGCGTGAGAGGCCGGACTTGTGCCCGACCTGAGGCGGAGATTTTGCCTCACATCAAGGTCTGTTACTCAATCGACACCCAACCGCACCTCTGAAGAGGCGTCCGGTTGGCTGGCGATCGGGACCGTACACGGTCCGAATGTTGCGCCACACGGGCGCCACCCCGTGTACTTCCCGTGATCAAGACTCCCGAAAACCCGGATTTTCCCGGCTTTCCGACGACTTTCACGATCACGGAGAGTAGATGGCCGAAAAATCGCCTCTGTGATCGATCGCACACATCTTTCCCGGGGTGGACCCCCGGAAATTCCGCTCAAAGCGAACACGTCGGCGCGTCTGCGACTGCATCTCAGAGGGGCAAGGTGACTCGCATCACGAGCCCTCCCCCCTCACGCGGCTCCGCGATGATACGGCCCCCGTGAGCCCGCGCCACCGACCGGGCGATCGACAGGCCGAGACCCACGCCCTTGTCGCTGCCCGTCCGCTCGGTCCGCAGCCTTCGGAACGGCTCGAAAAGGTTGTCGATCTCGTACGCGGGCACCACCGGGCCCGTGTTCGACACCACCAGGACCGCCTGGCCGTGCTGGGCCTCCGTGGTCACCTCGACCCAGCCCTCGTCCGGCACGTTGTACCTGACGGCGTTCTGGACGAGGTTCAGGGCGATCCGCTCCAGGAGGACGCCGTTGCCCTGCACGACGGCCAGGCCGCGCTCCCCGCGGATCTCCACGCCCTTGGCGTCGGCTTCGGCCCGCACCTGATCGACGGCGCGGTTGGCGACCTCGGCGAGGTCGACCGGTTTGCGCTCCACGATCTGGTTGTCGCTGCGGGCGAGAAGCAGCAGGCCCTCGACGAGCTGCTCACTGCGCTCGTTGGTGGCCAGCAGCGTCTTGCCGAGCTGGTGGAGCTCGGGCGGCGCACCGGGGTCGGAGAGCTGCACCTCCAGGAGCGTGCGGTTGATCGCCAAGGGGGTGCGCAGTTCGTGCGAGGCGTTGCCGACGAACCGCTGCTGGGCGGTGAAGGCCCGCTCCAGGCGGTCCAGCATCTCGTCGAAGGTGTCCGAGAGCTCCTTCAGTTCGTCGTCCGGGCCGTCCAGCTCGATGCGACGGGTCAGGTCCGTGCCGGCCACCCGGCGGGCGGTGCGCGTGATCCGGCCGAGCGGCGAGAGCACGCGTCCCGCCATCGCGTACCCGAAGGCGAAGGCGATCACGGCGAGGCCGAGCAGCGCGAGCAGCGAACGGCTGAGGAGGTTGTCGAGGGCGTTCTGGCGCATCCGGTTGACGCACTCGTTCAGCGCGGCGTTGAGCTGCACCTCGGTGGGGTGCTCCGGGAGCCCCTGGAAGTTGGTGCAGGTCTTGCTGCTCACCGTGCTCTCACCGGTGACCCTGAACGGCAGGTCACTGCCCACGTTCAGGGCCTGGGCGGCGAGCAGGTAGATGATCGAGAGCAGCAGGATGCCGGCGATCAGGAACATGCCGCCGTAGAGCAGCGTGAGCCGTATGCGGATGGTCGGGCGCAGCCAGGGGAACGGCGGCTCGGCCTTCCTCGGGTCCCACGTCGGCTTCGGGGGCGCGGCTGGTGGCGCCGGGGTCGCGGCCACCGCCGGTCAGATCCGGTAGCCGGAGCCCGGCACCGTCACGATGACGGCCGGCTCACCGAGCTTGCGGCGCAGGGTCATGACGGTCACCCGGACGACGTTGGTGAACGGGTCCGTGTTCTCGTCCCACGCCTTCTCCAGGAGCTGCTCCGCGGAGACGACCGCGCCCTCGCTGCGCAGCAGCACTTCGAGGACGGCGAACTCCTTGGGGGCCAGCTGGATCTCCTTGCCCTCGCGGAAGACCTCGCGGCGGTTGGGGTCGAGCTTGATCCCGGCGCGCTCCAGGACGGGCGGCAGCGGCACGCTGGTGCGCCGTCCGAGGGCACGCACGCGTGCCGTGAGCTCGCTGAACGCGAAGGGCTTGGGGAGATAGTCGTCCGCGCCGATCTCCAGGCCCTCGACGCGGTCGCTGACGTCGCCCGAAGCGGTGAGCATCAGGACGCGGGTCGGCATGCCGAGCTCGACGATCTTGCGGCAGACGTCGTCGCCGTGGACGAGCGGGAGGTCCCGGTCGAGCACCACGACGTCGTAGTCGTTGACGCCGATGCGCTCCAGGGCCGCCGCTCCGTCGTACACGACGTCGACGGCCATGGCCTCCCGGCGCAGTCCGGTGGCCACCGCATCGGCGAGCAGCTGCTCGTCCTCGACGACGAGTACGCGCACGTCGCTGTCCTTCCTCCGTGCCCCTGCGGGCAGAACTGTCTTGGGTAGGCCTCCATCCTGCCCCTTTCGGCCATAAACCGGCTGTAAGACGGCCTGCCGTCGTGATCACACCCGGGGAATGCGGGATTTTCTCCGGCGGTTGAGGTTTCTGGGGAAGGGAGCCAGGGGAGGACGGCCTTACACCCGCGATCACGCTTTGTATGTGGCACGCCACGAACCGCTTTCCCAGAGCGGCTTGAGACGTGATCGCCCCTTCTTTGAGGGCACACCCCCGTGCCATCGACCCACGACCCAGCCGAGGGGGCGCAACCATGGACGCATTCACCGCAGGTCTCCTGCAGCGCATAAAGGCCACGGAATCCGACCTCACGAAGGCCCGTGAGACGGGAGACGACTTCCTTGCCGAGGTCGAGCTGGCGGAGCTGGAAGATCTCCACCGCCTGGCGGCCGAGCACGGTGTCGAGGTAGGCGCCCTGCAGGCCTGACCGAGCCCCGAGGAACCACACGGAAGGGCCCCGA
>NZ_LIPN01000030.1 GCF_001418325.1 Streptomyces atriruber
CGTCCGCCCCGCCGCCCCCGGCCGCCCTGCCGTCCCGCTGCTCGGGGAGGGCCACGGCCTGCGCGTGATCCTTCGCCGCGCGGGCCTTCGCCTCGTGGGCCGCCATGGGCCCGGACATGTAGGCGAGGATGGCCGCGGAGGCGATGAACGCCATGTGGATGACCGTCCCCCACATCAGGTCGTGCCGGGGCGTGTGGTGCACGTCGACGAACATCTGGAGCAGATGCACCGACGAGATCCCCACGATGGCGGTGGCCAGTTTGACCTTCAGCACGTTGGAATTGACGTGCGAAAGCCACTCGGGCTGGTCCCGGTGGCCCTGCAGTCCGATCCGCGAGACGAAGGTCTCGTACCCCCCGACGATCACCATGATCAGCAGATTGGCGATCATCACCACATCGACGAGCTTGAGGACGGCGAGCATCACGTGCGTCTCGTCCGCGTGCCCGCTGATGACGTGATGGATGAGGTGCCACAACTCGTTGAAGAACTTGTAGACGTACACGCCCTGCGCGGCCACCAGGCCGAAATACAAGGGCGCTTGGAGCCAACGGGTCGCGAAGAGGGCACACCCCAGGGTGGTCATGTTCGAGGGGGACGAGGTGGAGCGGGACACGAGACCTCCAACGGCCGTGAGGCTCATCATTCTTGTGGTCCGCGACCGACAATCTGAATTCGAGCCACCCGTTGGGGTTAATAGAAATCCAGTCGGACAGGAACGTCGCATGTCACCTCCCTTTCCTCTGCCCCTCGACGGCATCACCGTCGTCAGCCTCGAGCAGGCCGTCGCCGCCCCTTTCGCCACTCGGCAGCTCGCCGACCTCGGGGCCAGGGTCATCAAGGTCGAGCGGCCCGGGGGCGGCGATTTCGCACGGCGGTACGACACCACCGTGCGGGGGCAGGCCAGCTATTTCGTCTGGCTCAACCGGTCCAAGGAGTCGCTCACCCTGGACCTGAAGTCGGATCGGGGCCTGGCGATCCTGGCGGAACTCCTCGCGGGAGCCGATGTGTTCGTGCAGAACCTCGCCCCGGGCGCCGCCGACCGGCTGGGGCTCGGCGCCGAGGAGCTGCAGGAGCGCCACCCGTCCCTGATCACGTGCACCGTCAGCGGCTACGGCACGGACGGGCCCTGGGCCGACCGCAAGGCGTACGACCTGCTCGTGCAGTGCCAGACCGGGCTGCTCCAGCTCACCGGCACGCCGGACGAGGCAGCGCGCGCGGGGATCTCCGTCGCCGACATCGCCGGGGGGATGTACGCGTACAGCGGCATCCTGTCGGCGCTGTACACGCGGGCGACGACGGGGCGGGCCCCCACCGTCGAGGTGTCCCTCTTCGACGCGCTCGCCGAGTGGATGGGGCAGCCCGCCTACTACACGCGGTACGGCGGCACCCAGCCGCCCCGCGTCGGCGCCCGGCACGCGACGGTCGCGCCGTACGGTCCGTTCACGGCCTCCGACGGCAAGGACGTACTCCTTTCGGTGCAGAACGAGCGCGAATGGGCCGCCCTGTGCCGTGAGTTCATCGGCCGGCCCGAGCTGGCCGACGATCCGCGCTTCGCCACCGGATCCGACCGTGTGGCGCACCGCGACGCCCTGGACGCGATCATCTCCGCGCGCTTCGCGGAGCTCGACAGCGACGCGGCGATGCAGCTGCTCGACCGGACGGGCATCGCCAACGCGGGGGTCAACTCGGTCCACGAGTTCCTGGCCCACCCGGTGCTCACCGAACGCGGACGCTGGCGGGACATCCGCGTCCCGGGCACGCCCGAGCCCGTCCAGGCCCTGCTGCCCCCCGGCCGTCCTCTCGGGCGTCGCCCCGCGCATGGACCCGGTGCCGGACGCGGGCGAGCACACCGACGCGATCCTCGCGGAGCTGGGCCACGGCCCGGCCGACGTCGCCCGGCTGCGCGCGGAGGGGGTCTGCCGGTGAGCTCCCTGGACGCCCTCTCGCCGGAGGAGCAGCTGGTGGTCACCACCGTCCGCGACTTCGTGGACCGCGAGGTCAGGCCGGTCGCGAGGGAGTTGGAGCACTCCGACACCTATCCCGGGGCCCAGATCGAGGGGATGAAGGAACTGGGCGTCTTCGGCCTCGCCGTTCCCGCGGAGTTCGGCGGGACCCCCGTCTCCACCCCCTGCTACGTCCTGGTCACCGAAGAGCTGGCCCGGGGCTGGATGAGCCTGGCGGGCGCGATGGGCGGCCACACGGTCGTCGCGAAGCTGCTCCTGCACTTCGGCACCCCCGAGCAGCGGCGGCGCTGGCTGCCCCGCATGGCCACCGGCGAGGTGCGGGCCACGATGGCCCTGACCGAACCGGGCGGCGGCTCGGACCTGCAGGCGCTGCGCACGGTCGCGCGCCGCGACGAGGAGAGCGGCGGTTACGTCGTCGACGGCGCGAAGACCTGGATCACCAACTCCCGGCGCTCCGGGCTGATCGCGCTGCTCTGCAAGACCGACCCGGACGCCGAGCCCCGGCACCGCGGCATCTCGGTGCTGCTCGCCGAACACGGCCCGGGACTGACGGTCTCGCGCGATCTGCCGAAGCTCGGCTACAAGGGCGTGGAGAGCTGCGAGCTGTCCTTCGACGGCTACCGCGCCCCGGCCGACGCCCTCCTCGGCGGCGTCGAGGGCAAGGGGTTCGGGCAGATGATGAAGGGCCTGGAGACGGGGCGGCTGCAGGTCGCGGCCCGTGCGCTGGGGGTGGCCCGCGCCGCGTTCGAGGACGCGCTGCGCTACGCCCAGGAGCGCGAGTCGTTCGGCGTGCCGATCTGGCAGCACCAGTCCGTCGGCAACTACCTCGCGGACATGGCCACTTCGCTCACGGCGGCCCGCCAGCTGACCCTGCACGCGGCCCGCGAGGCCGACGCGGGGCGGCGGGTGGACATGGAGGCGGGGATGGCCAAGCTCTTCGCGTCGGAGACGGCGGTGCGGATCACCCTGGACGCGATCCGCATCCACGGCGGCCACGGCTATTCGACGGAGTTCGACGTCGAACGCTACTTCCGTGACGCGCCGTTGATGGTCGTCGGCGAGGGCACCAACGAGATCCAGCGCACGGTGATCGCCCGGCAGCTCGTGGCGCGCGGCGGAACGGATCTGTGAGCGGCGGCACGGACCCGTGATCCGTGCCGCGCGTGCGGTGACCGTCAGCCGTCGGCGGGGACGCCGAGCCCTTCGAGTACGACCGCGTTCGGCAGCCCGGCGAACGCCTTGCCCGGCACGATGAGTTTGCCGCGCCTGCTGCCGCTGCCCACCAGGACGTACGGCAGATCGGCCACGGCGGCGTCGACCAGCAGCGGCCACGCGGCGGGCAGCCCGATCGGCGTGATGCCGCCGTACTCCATGCCGGTCTCCCCCGTGGCCGTGTCCATCGGCGCGAACGAGGCCTTGCGCGCGCCGAGTTGGCGGCGCACGACGCCGTTCACGTCGACGCGCGCCCCGGACGGCACGAGGCACGCGGCGAGCGTGGTCTCGCCGCCGCGCTTGCCCGCGACGACCACACAGTTGGCGGACCGGTCGAGCAGCCCGGGGCCGTAGTGCTCCACGAACGTGGCGGTGTCGGCCCACCGCGGGTCGGTGTCGACGTGGATCAGGTCGTCGGCCGGGACGGGGCCGCGCCAGCCGCGCACGGCCTCCGCGACGGGCGGCACCAGCAGGTCGAGAGCTTCGGGGGCGGGGCTGACGACGTCGAATTCACCGAAGGGAGCACGCATGGCGGCACGCTAACAGCCGTCGGCGGGCGGTGGTGCGTCCGTTCCCCCCGGCCGTCGTCAGTAGGAGCCCGCGTGCGCCGGTGGCACCGAGACGGACATCGTCATCTCGACGGGCTCGGCGCCCTTGTTGTGGTAGCCGTGCTGCACGTTGGCCTCGAAGGTGGCGGCCGTCCCGGCGGCGACGACGTGCTCGGCGCCGTCCACGACGAGCGTCAGTTCGCCCCGCGCGACGTGCAGGAGCTCGATGGTGCCCGGCGGATGCGCGTCGGAGTCGCTGCCCTCGCCCGGCATGAGGTGCCAGGACCACAGCTCGAAGGGGCCGCGCGCCTCGGCGCCCACGAGGAGCGTCGTGCTGCTGCCCGCTTCCGTGGACCACATGCGGACCGCCTGCTCCGGCGGCACGAGCCGGACGTGCGGCCCCTGTTCGTAGTCGAGGAGCGTGGTGATGCTGACGCCCAGCGCGTCCGCGAGCTTCACGGTGATGCCCACGCTGGGGTTGGTCCTGGCCTGCTCGATCTGGATGATCATGCCGCGGCTGACGCCCGCGCGGGCGGCGAGCGCGTCGAGGGTGAAGCCCCTCTCGTTGCGCCAGCGCTTGAGGTTGCGGGCGAGCGACTGGGTCAGCTGGTCGAGGTCCGACACATTCCCGTCCAATATTCTGGATGACAGAGTTCACGATACTGAACTACGGTGTGGTGCACCTGATAAGCCCAGATGGTTCAACACACTGTACTGCGAGGCCCCTCGATGACCGCACTGTTCGCCCTGGCCACCAGCCTCCTGTGGGGCCTCGCCGACTTCGGCGGCGGACTGCTGACGCGGCGCATCCCCGCCCTCACCGTGGTGGTGGCCTCCCAGACGGTCGCGGTGCTGGTGCTCGGCGCGATCGTGGTCGCGACCGGCGGATGGACCGAGTGGGGACCCCAGCTGTGGTTCGCGGTGGCCGCGGGCCTCGTCGGCCCCGTCGCGATGCTCGCCTTCTACAAGGCCCTCGCCCTCGGCCCGATGGGCGTCGTCTCGCCGCTCGGCTCGCTCGGCGTCGCCGTGCCGGTCGGCGTCGGGCTCCTGCTGGGCGAGCGGCCGGGCCTCGCCCAGTTCGCGGGCATCACCGTCGCGGTCGTGGGCATCCTGCTCGCGGGCGGGCCCGAGCTGCGCGGCGCCCCCGTGCAGCGGCAGGCGGTCCTGCTCACCCTGCTCGCCGCGTTCGGCTTCGGCGGCGTGATGGCGCTGATCGCCGAGGCATCGAGCAATCTGACCGGACTGTTCCTCGCGCTCTTCGTGCAGCGCGTGACGAACGTGGCGGCGGGCGGCACCGCGCTGTACGTCTCCGTGCGGCGCGGCGGCCGGGCGCTGCCCGAAGTCTCCAGGGCGGCAGGGGGCGGCATGGGCGTCGTGTGGGCCGCGCTTCCGGCCCTCGCCTTCGTCGGCCTGGCGGACGTCGCCGCCAACGGCACGTACTCGGTGGCCGCGCAGAACGGCCCGGTCACCGTCGCCGCGGTCCTCTCCTCGGTCTATCCGGTGGTGACGGCGCTGGCGGCACGGGCCGTCCTGAAGGAACGTCTGCGCGGGGTGCAGGCGGCGGGCGCGGGGCTGGCCCTGGTGGGCACGGTCCTGCTGGCGAGCTGAGGCGGTCGCCCCCTCTCAGACCTCGCCCAACTCGCCCAGGGCGATGAGTTGTTCCGGTGTGACCCCGTCGGGGATCGGCACCGGCGCAGGCGTGCGCAAGGGCGGCTGCCACCCCTGCTCGGCGTCCCAGGTGCGCACGACCCGCGCGGGCGCCCCGGCCACCACGGCACGGTCGGGCACCTCGCCCCGGACGACCGCGCCCGCGGCGACCACCACGTTGCGGCCGATCCGCGCCCCCGGCAGGATCACCGCGCCCGTCCCGATCCAGCAGCCGGGCCCGATCTCCACCGGATCCATGCGCGGCCACTGCTTGCCGATCGGCGTGTGCGGGTCGTCGTAGGAGTGGTTGGTGGACGTCACGTACACATAGGGGCCGAAGTAGCAGTCGTCGCCGATCGAGACCGTCGTGTCCGCGATGACGTGGCTGCCGCGGCCGAGCACGACGCCGTTGCCGATGCGCAGGATCGGGTCGGGTCCGAGGTCGAGGTCCGGCATCAGTCCCGCGGTGAGCGTGACGTGCTGGCCCACGATGCAGTGGTCGCCGATCCTGATCCACGGCTCGCCGAAGACCGTGCCCTGCGGAAAGGCGAGCTTCGTACCCTCGCCGATGGCGCCGAACCGCAGCCGCCCGGGGTGCGCGGCGGTCACCGCGCCCGTGCGCTGCACCCACTCCCAGCCCGCGTGGACGGCGCGCTGCGCGAGCCGGCGCGGTGCGGCGGCAAGGGATGAGAACGTGTTCCTGTTCTTCGGCACGGGCTCACGGTACTCAGCGCCACGGGGTCCCGCAGGCCCCTGGCCTGTGATCTTCACCCCACACGGCCGCGTGCGCTCCCCCGTCCCGTACGGTGCCGTCAGGCGCGACGCGAGACAGACGTCCACACAGACGTACGGAAGAGGGAGCGAGTCGATGGGCCACGAGGCACTCATCACCGGCATCGGCGGCAAGGACCCGAAGATCGATCAGGACGCTTTCACCGCGCCGACGTCCGTCGTGATCGGTGAGGTGACCCTGCAGGCCGGGGCGAGCGCCTGGTACGGCGCGGTGCTGCGCGCCGACTGCGGGCCCATCGTCGTGGGCGCCGACAGCAACATCCAGGACAACTGCAGCCTCCACGTCGACCCGGGCTTCCCCATCACGATCGGGGAGCGCGTCTCGGTCGGCCACAACGCCGTCCTGCACGGCTGCACCGTCGAGGACGACTCCTTGATCGGCATGGGCGCCACCGTCCTGAACGGCGCGGTGATCGGCACCGGTTCGCTGGTGGCCGCCCAGGCCTTGGTGCCCCAGGGCATGCGGGTGCCCCCGGGCTCACTCGTCGCGGGGGTGCCTGCCAAGGTGCGCAGGCCGCTCACCGACGAGGAGCGCGAGGGCGTCTCCCTGAACGGCACGTTCTACGTCGAGCTGGCCAAGGCCCACCGCGACGCGCACGCGGCGGGCTGACCGGGGGGAGCGGTTCAGTCGGCGGGGACGGGCTGCGGCTCGGCCACCGGGGTCCCTGCCGCCTCCGCCTCCGCCTCCGCCGCCACCTTCTTGGCCCGGTGCTTGACGAACAGCATCGAACCGACGCCGATGAGCACGGCGATGCCCAGTCCCACGTACGAGAACCGCTTCAGCCAGTCCTCGGCGACCACGCCGATGTAGTAGATGACGGCGGTGGTGCCGCCCGCCCAGATGATGCCGCCGAGGACGTTGGCGATCAGGAACTTCCAGTACGGCATGCGCAGGACACCCGCGAGCGGGCCCGCGAAGATGCGCAGGAGGGCGATGAAGCGGCCGAAGAAGACCGCCCACATGCCCCACTTCTGGAAGGACCGCTCGGCGGTCGCCACGTTCGCGGCACCGAAGTGCTTGGGGAACTTGCGTTCCAGCCAGGCCAGGAGGGGTCGCCCGCCCTTGCGTCCGATGGCGTACCCGATGGAGTCGCCGATGATGGCGCCCGCGGTGGCGCACGCCCCGAGGATCACCGGGTTGATGTCACCGTGCTGGGAGGAGAGGAGCGCCGCGGAGACCAGGACGATCTCGCCGGGCAGCGGAATGCCCAGACTCTCAAGGCCGATGACGAGGCCCACCAGCGCGTAGATGCTGACGGCTGGTACGTGCTCCAGCCACTCCTGGACGTGCAACGCCGGTTCCTCCCGTGTCAAAAGTGTGTGTGCCCGGCGTGCGCGCCTGCTCGGCCGCGCACGCCGGGCAGCCTACCCGGACGGGGTCACCCGGCCGGAACGGCGTCCCAGAGGTCGCACCGGTGTGCGTCGTGCACCGTGGCGCTGATGCCGGTGCCGCCCGCGGACGCGGTGCGCAGGGAGAGCAGCCGCCCCGGGCGGGTGCGCTGGTCGGGGGCGGCGGGCCCGCCGTCGGCGCGCGGCACGCCGGTGCGGACGAAGGATCCCCAGTACTGGACCATCTGCCGGGCGAGCGCCCGCTGCTCGGCGTTCAGCGGTGAGGCCAGACCGAAGTGTTTGAAGAGGTACTGGACTTCGTTGACGTGGGTCGCGCCGAAGTCGAAGTCGGTGTCCAGTGCGCGGAGCGACGCGAAGGGCGGTGAGGTGCGGTCCGCGAACTCGTAGGCGTAGACGGGCCCGCGGTGCGCGAGGGCGGTGTTCATGCGCAGGGCCGTGCAGGCGAACATCCGGTCCCCGGCCGCCGCGCCGAACGCGTGCGTCGGTGAGGCGTGCTCCGCGAGGGGATACGCCTTCAGGACGCGGCCGCCCAGGTCGGGGCCGTACGCGTCGGTGACCGCCGCGGGGTACTGCTCGGCGGTGAGCGGGGCACCGGCGCCGTCGAACCGGGCGAAGGCGAAGAGGTTTCCCTCGTCGCTGTTCGCGCCGTTGAGCACGGGCACGCGGGACGCGCTCCCCTTCTCGTACGCCTCCTCGGGCTGCACCGGCAGGAAGGCGCCGCCGACGACCGGACCCCAGTCGAAGCCGGCCTGCGCGGCGAGGATGTCCCGCGCCGGCTTCCGCCGCAGGCAGGCGAGGGCGGTCGCCGGGTCGGGGCACCCCGCCTTCTTCGCGAAGGCCGCGCCGTCACGGGCCGCCGAAGCACGCTCGCGGGCCGCGCAGCCGCCGTACGCACCGCTCTCCACGATGCCCGCGTGGTACAGGCCGCGGGTGGTGGGCGAGGCGAGCAGGGTGCAGACGGAGCGGCCGCCCGCGGATTCACCCGCGATGGTGACGCGGTCCGCATCGCCGCCGAACCGGCCGATGTTGGCCCGCACCCAGCGCAGCGCGGCCTGCTGGTCGAGCAGTCCGTAGTTGCCGGACACGCCGTCGGACGCCTCGTCGTCCAGACCCGCGGCGGCGAGGAACCCCATGGCTCCGAGGCGGTAGTTGACGGTCACGACGACGGTGCCGGTGCTGCGGGCGAAGGAGTCGGGCACGATGTCCTCGCCCGCTCCGGCGGTGAGCCCGCCGCCGTGCAGCCACACCATCACGGGGCGCTGTCGCTCGGCGTGCCCCCTGGGCGCATAGACGTTGAGGTCGAGGCAGTCCTCGGTGTGGCTGGGATTCTCGTATCCCGGGTCCCAACTGGCGCTCTGCACGCAGCGGTTGCCGAAGCCGGTCGCCCGACGCACCCCGTCCCAGGGCTTCGCGGGGCGGGGTTCCTTCCAGCGCAGGCTACCGACCGGCTGCCGCGCATAGGGGATGCCGAGGAACTGCCGCCCCTCGCCGGTCGATGCCCCGCGCACCCAGCCCGCATCGGTGCGCACCAGCGTGCCGTCCGCGGCGGCCGGACGGTCCGCGGCCTGCGCCGGGAGCGGCACGAGCGAGGCCGCGGCGGCGGCCGCCATGACGGCGACGACCGAGGCGGCACGGCGTATCCGCCCGCGCTTGCCGCCCGTCCCTCTCCTGCACCGCTTCATGAACCGGCCCCCTTGACGACGGCGTGCGCGGAAAGGAGCAACTTGCTCGCGGACGTGCCCACTTGGATGGTCCGCCGACCGCTGCCGAGCACCCAGTCGTGGCGCTCGGCGTCCCACGCCGACAGGGTCCTGCGGTCGACGTGGACGGTGACGCGCCGTCCCTGCCCGGCGCGCAGCGCGAGCCGCTCGTAGCCGCCGAGCACCCGCTCGGCCTGAGCCATCGCCAGGTCGGGTGAAGGACCGACGTACACCTGGGCGACGGTGATGCCGTCCCGCCTGCCGGTGTTGCGCACGGTGAAGCCGACGTCCAGGCCCCGGCCCACCCGGCGGACCGTCAGGTCCTGGTAGGCGAAGGTGGTGTACGAGAGCCCGTGCCCGAAGGGGAAGAGCGGCCGCACCCCTTCGGCGTCGTACCAGCGGTAGCCGACGAGGACGCCCTCGGAGTACTCCTCGACGCCGTTCGCCCCCGGATAGCGGAGCGGGTTCCCCGCCATCGGGTGGTGGTCGTCGTCCACCGGGAAGGACTGGGTGAGCCGACCGCCCGGGTCGCAGTCGCCGAACAGGACGGCCGCGGTGGCGGCCGCGCCCTCCTGGCCCGGGTAGTACATCTGCAGCACGGCGGCGGTCCGCTCCAGCCACGGCATGGAAGTGGCCGACGACGTGTTCAGGACCACGGTGGTGCGGGGGTTGGCGCCGGTCACCGCCCTGATCAGGGCCTCCTGGTGGCCGGGGAGCGCGACGGTCGTGCGGTCCTGGCCCTCGGTCGCGTCCTCGTACGCGAAGAGGACGACGCTGTGCGCGCCGCGCGCCGCACGCACGGCTTCGGCGACATCGGCCGTGCGGGTGGCGCCGGTGACGCGGCGCAGCCGGAACGTCTGGCCCCGGTCGCCGCCCTTGGCCCTGATCCGCAGCCGGTGCCCGGCAGGGCCGAGGGGCAGCGTCGCACGCCGGACGTTCAGCCCGTCCGGCGCGGTGGAGACGAGGCCGCCGGAGAAGAACTCGCCGACGCCCGGCTGCGTCGGATAGAGCTCGACGCCGTCCAGCTCCACCTCGGGCCGCTCGCCGGAGTAGTGGATGACGAGCGTCCACTCGTCCGGCTCCTGCGGTGTGAGCGTCCCTTCGTACGTCCACTCCTTGCCCGCGGCGACCCGCTGGCCCTCGGTGTCGAGGCCGGGGCTGAGCTCGCGCCGCGGGATCGCCTTGCCGTAGAGGTCCTCGCCCAGCGCGTACGTGACGTCGGCGCCGCGTCCGGCCCGGTCGGTGATGGCGTCGAGCGGGCTGTCCGCGTGGTCGGGGACGACATGGGCGCTGCCGCCGCCGCTGACGAAGGGGTAGCGGCCGGTGGGCCCGATGACGGCGATGTCGCGGGCGGCGCGGCCCCTCAGCGGCAGGGCCCCGTGGGCGTTGCGCAGCAGGGTGGCGCCCGCCTTGGCGACGTCGAGGGCGACCGCCGCCCCGGCCCGCGGGTCGCGCCCGGGACGCGGCGGCGCGCTCTTGTCGAGCAGCCCGAACCGTTCCATGACGCCGAGGATCCGGCGGACGGAGCGGTCGACCTGCGGCTCGGGAACGCTGCCGTTCTTGACGGCCTTCTTCAGGGCGGCGCCGAAGTAGGTGTCGTCGGGCATCTCCATGTCGAGCCCGGCGGCGAGGGCGGCGACGGTGCTGTGCTGCGCGAACCAGTCGGTCATCACCCACCCCTCGAAGCCCCAGCGCTCGCGCAGGATGTCGCTGAGCAGGGTCCTGTTCTCGCAGGCGAAGGTGCCGTTGACCTTGTTGTACGCGCCCATGACGGCGCCGGTGCCCGCGGCGGCGGCCGCCTCGAACCCCCGCAGCTCCGTCTCGTGCATGGTGCGCTCGTCGGCCCGCACGTCGATGGACATGCGGTCCTTCTCCTGGTTGTTCAGGGCGAAGTGCTTGACGGTGGCGATGAGTCCCTCGCCCTGGATGCCCTTGATCTCCGCGGACACCAGGTCGGCGGCGAGCAGCGGATCCTCGCCGAAGGTCTCGAAGTTGCGGCCCGCGTACGGGGTGCGGATGAGGTTGACCATCGGCGACAGGAGCACGTCCTGCCCGAGGGCGCGTCCTTCACGGCCGATGACCCGGCCATAGCGCCGGGCGAGGGCCGGGTCGAAGGCGGAGGCGAGCAGGACGGGGGCGGGCAGGGCGGTGGCACGGGCCGCGACGCGGACGCCCGCGGGCCCGTCGGCGAGCCGCAGGGCGGGGATGCCGAGCCGCGGCACTCCGGGAACGTAACCCGCCTGGCCGAGCCCCTTGGGGTCGGTCGCGCCGTGCAGCAGGGAGATCTTCTCGTCGAGGGTGAGTCTGCCGATGAGGGACTCGACGCGGGGGCCCGCGTCGGGGCCCTGTCTGGACCGGGCGGCCGCGTGCGAGGGAACCGCCACGCCGGTGGTGGCCGCGGCGGCCACGGTGATCGCACCGCCGACCAGCCTGAGGGCTGACCGCCGGGACACGGAGTCGGACATGAGCCGTCACTTCCTTCTGTGTCTGGTGCGCGAACACGACTGTGCAAAACGAAGCGTGTACACGTGCCAATGGCGGGTCGCCGTTCGCCCTTTGAACGCACTATGCGACAGAAGGACTTGACGCGCCGTTAGACACCACGAGGGGCGGCGGGAAAACTATGACCGAGGATGACTCGTGTCAATAAGTTGAACAAGAAGCGATCGGCGAGCAGCGGCCGCCGGTCGCCACCGAACGACGTCAGGCCCGTGGTTGCGTCCGGGGGACACAACCACGGGCCTGAGCTCACCCGTTCGGGAATTCAGCTGGGGTTGTTGGGGCGCAGCGTCCACACCACCGTCATCTCGCCGGTGACGGCGCCGTCCTCGCGCCGGATCTCGATGGCGACGGGGAACTCGGGGCGCTCGCCCGCGTCCAGTTCGGCGATCACGTCGGTGACCGGACGGCCGAGGGTCGCCGTCGCCGTAACGGGGCCCATGGCCAGCTTCTTGTACGCGATCTCGGCGCTGACGGCGAGCGGGACCGCCCGCGAAAGCTCCGCGCCGAACGCGGCGAGGACGATGGCCCCACTCGCGGACTCGCCCAGCGTGAACATGGCACCGGCGTGCGGCCCGCCGACGTGGTTGTGGTAGTCGCTCTGGTCGGGCAGGGCGACCACGGCCCTGTCCGGCGCGGTCTCCCGGAACTCGAGGTTCAGGGTCCGGGCCATCGGAACCGTGGCGGCGAGCATCTCGCCGATCGACATCTGGTCTGCGCTCATGACCGCGATGTTACCCACGAGTAGCGACCCTTGACCAGGACCCGTCCGCGCGTGGATCACCGTCACCTATGGTTGACGCCCATGTGGCATGGAGAGCAGCCGCCCGGGGGCGAGCGGAACCAGCAGGGCCAAGGGCAGCACCAGGCGCCGGGACAGCCGCCCGGACAGGGACAGAACCCGTACCAGCAGCCGGGATACCAGCAGCCCCATCCGTACGGGCAGCAGGACCGGTGGAACGCTCCGACGATGCCCGGGGGCCCGCAGGGAGCGGCGCCCGGCGGCAAGGGCGGCGGCGACCGCGCCAAGCTGATCGCCCTGGTCACAGCCGGCGCCGTCGTGGTCGCCGCGGGCGTCACCGGTTTCCTGCTCCTCGGCGGCGACAAGGACGACACCGCCGGGCCCGACCCGGCGAAGTCCGGCGCCGCCGCGGACCCGGCCGCCTCCGACGCCCCCAACCCCCGCACCGGCGACGGCATGCCCGAGCCGACGGTTCCCGGCTGGAAGGTCGTCGTCAATCCCAAGGTCGGCATCGCCTTCGACGTGCCCGCCCAGTGGTCCCTGGAGTCGCGGGACTGGGCCGGCGGGGTCGTCGACAACAAGGACGCCGAGGACGAGTCGGCGCCGTTCCTCGCCGCCTACGCGGCCCCCGCCTACTTCAAGGAGAAGTGGTGCGTGAGCGACGACGACAAGGACGGCATCAAGGACGACACGCCGCTGGCGGCCGCGGGCACACGCGGCGGGCGCGGCATGAAGAGCACCCGGCAGTTCGCGCGCCACGACGCGGCCAACTGGGTCTACGGCGTGTACACGCAGCCGGACAGGAAGAAGGTCACGACGGGCCCGACCGAGTCGTACACCACCAGGTCCGGCGTCAAGGGCAGCCTGGTGAAGGCGAGTTCGTCCGGTGTCGAGAAGCAGGGCAAGTGCGCATCGGACGGCAAGGCCACGGTGTTCGCCTTCAAGGACCAGGAGGGGCGGTTCGTCTCCTGGTCCTTCCACGGCGCCAAGGGCGTGAAGGACGAACTTCCGGACGCCACGGTCGAGAAGATCCTCGCAACGGTGCGTCTGTACGAGCCCGTCCAGGACTGACCCTTTTCGGGAAGCCGGGCTCGCGACGGACCCGGGGCCGTTGTGATCTTGTACGTCCGGTCCCCGTATCGTGTCCGGCCATGTGGCCAGAACAGCAGCCGCCCGGGGGCGGGCAGAACTCGCAGGACCAGAGTCAGAACCCGTACCAGCAGCCGGGGTATCAGCAGCCGAATCCCTATCAGCAGCCGGGATACCAGGCACCGAGCCCCTACCAGCAGCCCGCGGCCGGGCAGCACGGCCAGTGGAGCGCCCCGACCGCACCGGCGGGGGTGCCACAGGCGCCGACCGGCGGCAGCGGCGGTGGCGACCGGGGCGGACGCAACAAGGTCAGGATCATTTCGATCGTGACGGCGGCCGCCGTGGTCGTGGCCGCCGGTGTGACCGGGTACCTGGTGCTCGGCGGCGATGACGACAAGGACACCAAGGCCGACGCCCCCGCGACCGGCTCACGGGAGCCGAGCCCCACGGCGGGCAACGGCTCCGACAGCGGGCGCGGCACGGACACCGAACTGAAGCCGACCATCAAGGGCTGGCACGTCGTGGTGAACCCGAAGTGGGGCACCGCCTTCGACGTGCCGCCCGAGTGGGAGGTGCAGAACCCCGGCTCGGCGATCGCCTTCGAGGACAACAAGACCGGCAAGCCGCTGATGACCATGTCGGCGCCCGCGTACCTCAAGTCCAAGTGGTGCGTCACGGACGACGACAAGGACGGCAGGACCGAGGACCACGAGCTCGCCGCCGTGGGCACGAAGGGCGCCAACGGCGCGAAGAACACCGACGAGGTCGCGGTGAACCAGGTCGCGTGGTGGGTCTACGCCGGCTACACCCAGCCGGACAAGAAGAGCTTCACCTCCGACGAGAAGGCGGAGCCGTACACCACCAAATCCGGCATCAAGGGCAGCATCGCCCGAGCGCAGTCGACGAACACCCCGCAGAAGGGCAAGTGCGCCACGGACGGCAAGGCGATCACCTTCGGCTTCAAGAACGCCGCGGGTGAGTACGTCGCCTGGAGCCTCTACGGCGCCAAGGGCGTGAAGGACGAGATACCGGAGAAGACGGTGATGAAGATCCTCAGCACGGTGCGCACCCACGGAGACCCGACGGAGTCCTGAGGCGTCCCTCATCCCGAGGTGTTCCTCCGCTTCTCCGCACTCTCCTCCGCATTCCTGCACCCTTCCCTCCCCGCCCCACAGGGGGCGCGCATGGCACCAGGTCCCGGGCACCTCTATGGTTACTGGCCATGTGGCCAGAAAATCAGCCGCCCGGGGGCGAGCAGAACCCGCAGGACCAGAGTCAGAACCCGTACCAGCAGCCGGGGTACCAGCAGCCGAACCCGTATCAGCAGCCGGGATACCAGCAGCAGCCTGCGGGTGGCTACCAGCAGCCGGGCGGCCAGCAGCCGCACCCGGGCGCGTACTCGCAGCCCGAGCAGTCGCACTGGGCGGCTCCGACGCCGCCGCCCGTGCCGCCGCAGCAGGCCGGCGGCGGGCAGGGCGGTGGCGGCGGCAACAAGACGAAGGTCACCGCCATCGTGGCGGCGCTCGCCGTGGTGGTGGCGGCCGGTGTCACCGGTTTCCTGGTCTTCGGCGGCGATGACGACAAGAACGACGAAGCGGGCCCCGCGAAGCCCTCGAAGTCCGCGTCGAAGAAGCCGAGCCCGTCGGCGAGCGACGACGGGAACGCGCGCGGCGGGGGCGACGACAACAAGCCCATGATCGACGGCTGGCAGGTCGTCGTGAACCCGAAGTGGGGCACCGCCTTCGACGTCCCGCCGGACTGGAAGGTCGAGACGCCGGACACCTTCATCGCCTTCGACGACCGCAAGGACGAGGGCGCGAAGACGATCATCGGCATGTCCGCGCCCGCGATCTTCAAGGACAAGTGGTGCACGTCCGACGACGACAAGGACGGCGAGCCCGACGACACCTCGCTCGCCGCGGTCGGCACCAAGGGCCAGAACGGCGCAAAGAACACCAAGGACGTCGCGCGCAACGACTCGGCCTGGTGGGTCTTCGGCGGCTACACCGAGCAGACGAAGGCCGACAAGAAGAAGATCAAGATCGGCGAGATCGAGGACTTCACCACGAAGGCCGGGATCAAGGGCAGCGTCGCCACGTCGACGACGTCCGGTGCCGCCACGTCGGCCAAGTGCGACTCCGAGGGCAAGGCCACCACGTTCGCCTTCAAGAACGGCGCCGGCGAGTTCGTCGCCTGGACCCTCTACGGCGCCAAGGGCGTCAAGGAGGAGGTCTCCGACGACCTCGTCAAGAAGATCCTCGGCACGGTGCGGCTGAGCGAGGAGACGCCCGAGTCCTGAGGCAGCCCGCCCGGAATCGGTTTGGCAAGTCGGCCGCCCGCCGGGGATAGTCCCGGGGTGACGACTCCCGCCCCCGCGCCGCGCCGCCGCCCCTCCTGGGCCGGCCGCAACTACACGCTGCTGACCGCCGCCGCGATCGTGACGAACCTCGGAAGCCACGGGGCGTTGATCGCGGCGGCGTTCGCGGTGCTGGACGCGGGCGGCGACGGCGGGGACGTCGGGCTCGTGGCCGCCGCGCGGACGCTGCCGCTCGTGCTGTTCCTGCTCATCGGCGGGGCGATCGCCGACCGGCTGCCGCGGCACCACGTGATGGTCGCGGCCAACGTCCTCAACTGCGGGTCGCAGGCCGCCTTCGCCCTGCTCGTCATCGCGGGCGAGCCCCAGCTGTGGCAGATGATGCTGCTCGGCGGTCTCGGCGGCGTCGGCCAGGCCTTCTTCGGGCCCGCCGCCGAGGGCATGCTGATGTCGTCGGTCAGCGGCGAGCAGGTGGGCCGCGCCTTCGCCCTGTACCGCATGGCGATGCAGGGGGCCGGGCTCGGCGGGGCCGCGCTCGGCGGTCTGCTGGTCGCGGCGATCGGTCCCGGCTGGGTGCTGGCGGTGGACGCCGCGGCGTTCGCGGTCGCGGGGGCGCTGCGATGCTTCCTCGATGTGAGCCACATCCCGAAGCGGGCACCCGGCGAGGGGCTCATCGCCGACCTGCGGGACGGCTGGCGCGAGTTCACCGGTCGGCCCTGGCTCTGGTCGATCGTGGCGCAGTTCTCGGTGGTGGTGGCGGTGGTCGGCGCCGCCGAGTCGGTGTTCGGGCCGCTGGTGGCGCGCGACGAGCTGGGCGGCGCGGGGCCGTGGGGCCTGGCGCTCGGCGCGTTCGGAGCGGGCACGGTCTGCGGGGCGTTCCTGATGATGCGGTGGAAGCCGCGGCGCCTGCTGTTCGCGGGCACCCTCTGTGTCTTCCCGCTGGCCGCTCCCTCGGCGGCGCTCGCGGTGCCGCTGCCGGTCGCCGGTCTCGCCGCGGTGATGTTCGTCAGCGGCGTGGCGATCGAGGTGTTCGGCGTCTCCTGGATGACCGCGATGCACCAGGAGATCCCGGAGGAGAAGCTGTCGCGCGTCGCCGCCTACGACTGGTTCGGCTCGATCGCGATGGTCCCGCTGGCCACCGCGCTCGCGGGCCCCGCGGAGTCCGCGTTCGGCCTGACCCCGTCGCTGTGGGGCTGCGCCGCGCTGGTGATCATCGTGACGGCGGCCGTCCTCTTCGTGCCGGACGTACGCAACCTGACCCGGCGCACGACGCACGTGGCGTCGGCCGCGACCCCGGCGGAGCAGGCACCGCTGGCTGCCGCGGCCAAGGCATCATCCGATGGAGAAGGCACCGTCGGGCGGCTCGGGTGAGGGGACCGCGTCCTCGTCCCGTACCGGCCTCGCGTCCCCGATGAAGCGACGCAGCGCGTCGCCGTGCTCGACCCGGGCGGGGAAGACGTCGGAGGCCGTGCGGCGGGCCAGTGCCGCGATGTCGATGGGCCGGTGCGCGGCGATCAGTACGGCGTTCCCGAAGCGGCGCCCGCGCAGCACCGACGGCTCGGCGATCAGCGCGAGCTCCTCGAAGACCTCGGCGAACGTGGCGAGTTGGGAGCGGAGGAAGGCGAACGGGGCGCCGTCGGCGAGGTTCGCGGTGTAGTGCCCGCCCGGGCGCAGCACCCGGTCGGCGGTTCGCGCGTACGCCACCGTCGTGAGGTGCGCGGGCACGCGTGAGCCGCCGAAGACATCGGCGACGACGATGTCGGCGCTGTCGTCCGGCACCGCGTCCAGCCACGCCCTGGCATCCGCGCCGTGCACGGCG
>NZ_LIPN01000300.1 GCF_001418325.1 Streptomyces atriruber
GGGATGACGAAGGGGAGGGGGTCGGGCGGCGCGACAGCCTCGGGCGGCGGAACCGCAGCCACAGGGCGAACAGCAGCGCGGCCACCGCCGCGAACGGCAGCACCGCGGCGAGGACGATCACGACCCAGCGCAGCGCCGTGACGAACGCGTCCCAGCCGCCCCCGAGCGCGTCGCCGAACGACGGGTCGTCGTCCTGCGCGGCCGCCTGCGCCCCGCTCTCGGTGAGCGAGAGGGTGATCGTCGCCATGCTGGTCCGGTCCTTCAGCGATGCCCGCTGCGCGAGCAGCGCCTCCAGGTCCGCCTGACGCGTGCTCAACTCTCCTTCCAGGGCGACCACATCGCTCAGTTTCGTCGCCCGGTCCATCAGTTCCCGCACCCGCGCCACGCTCGCCCGCTGCGACTTGACCCGGCTCTCCACGTCGACGACCCGGTCGGTGACGTCCTGCGCCTTCGCGTCCCGGCCGATGAGCTTCCCGGTGCCTTCGAGGGCGGTGAGCACGTCGTCGTACGCGTCCTGCGGCACCCGCAGGACGATGCGGGAGCGCTCGCGCCCCTTGCCATCGCGCGAGGTGCTCTCGTTCCCCACGAGGCCACCGGCGTCCTCGGCCGCCTCGCGGGCCCGGTCCAGCGCCGCGGGCACGTCCTTGACGCGGACGGTGAGCCGCGCGGTGCGGATGATGTGGGTGTCGGTCGGCGCGGGCGGTTTGCGCTTGCCGGAACTGCTGTCGGCCTCCCCGGACGCGTCGGCCCTGCCGCCTCCCGCACCCTTCCCGTCCCCTTCCGCCTGGACACCGGCGGCCTTGTCGCCGTCACCGGAGTCGCTGCCGCCGTCCCCGGCGTTCGTGCATCCGGTGAGCGCGAGCGCGACCGCCAGCAGGAGGCCCGCGAGGGCCTGGAACGTGCGGTGGGTGGAGTTGCTGGACGCGCGCATCGGCGTACCCCCCGAGGACGTGGGAACTGATGCTCCTTCGACGCGGGAGAGGGGCCGAACGATGGTTGCCGACCGGTCACGGTCGGGACTCGCCGGTCTGAGAGAGTGGAGGCATGCGCGAAACGGACACAGTCACGGGGAACGGCCATCGCACGACGAAGGGGCACACCGTCGTCATCGGGGGCGGGATCGCCGGACTGGCCGCCGCGCACCGCCTGCTCACGAACGACCCCGGCCGCCGGGTCACCGTCCTGGAGGCCGCCGACCGGCTCGGCGGCAAACTGCACGCCGCCGAGATCGCCGGGGTCCGCGTCGACCTCGGCGCCGAGTCGATGCTCGCCCGCCGCCCCGAGGCCGTCGCCCTCGCCCGCGAGGTCGGCCTCGCCGACCGGCTGCAGCCGCCCGCCACCGCCACCGCCGCGATCTGGACCCGCGGCGCCCTGCGCCCCATGCCCAAGGGCCACGTCATGGGCGTGCCCGGCGACGCGTCCGCCCTCGCGGGCGTCCTCTCCGAAGAGGGCCTGCACCGCATCGGACGGGACGGCGAGCTGCCGCCCACCGAAGTCGGCGACGACGTCGCGGTCGGCGAGTACGTCGCCGCGCGCCTGGGCCGGGAAGTCGTCGACCGTCTCGTGGAGCCCCTGCTCGGCGGGGTGTACGCCGGAGACGCGTACCGCATCTCGATGCGCTCGGCCGTCCCGCAGCTCTTCGAGGCGGCCCGCACCCACACCTCCCTCACCCAGGGCGTCCGGGCGATCCAGGCGCGCGCCGCGAAGAACCAGCAGACCGGCCCCGTCTTCATGGGCATCGACGGGGGCGTCGGCCAACTGCCGCTCGCCGTCGCCGGATCGGTGCGCGCGCGGGGTGCCGAGATCCTGACCGGCACCCCCGTCACCGGGCTGCGGCGCACGCCCGACGGCTGGCACGTCGCGACCCCGGACGGCACCCACGAAGCCGATGCCGTCGTCCTCGCGCTCCCCGCGCCCGCCGCCGCCGAGCTCCTGGCCGCCGAGTCGCCCGCCGCCGCTGCCGAACTGCGCACCGTCGAGTACGCCTCCATGGCCCTGATGACCCTCGTGTACCGCCGCGGCGAGACCGACCTCCCCGAAGGCAGCGGTTTTCTCGTGCCGCCCGTCGACGGGCACACGATCAAGGCGTCCACCTTCGCCAGCCGCAAGTGGGGCTGGATCGACCGGCAGGACCAGGACCTGCTGGTCCTGCGCACCTCCGTCGGGCGGTACGGCGAGACGAAGATCCTGGAGCGGGACGACGCCGAGCTCGTCGACCTCTCCCGGCACGACCTGCGCGAGGCCACCGGCCTGACCGCCGCGCCCGTCGCCACCCGCGTCACCCGCTGGTACGACGGCCTCCCGCAGTACCCGGTGGGCCACCACGCGCGCGTGGCCCGCGTCCGCGCCCACGTCGCCGCCCTGCCCGGCCTCGTGGTCTGCGGAGCCGCGTACGACGGCGTCGGCATCCCCGCCTGCATCGCGAGCGCCAACGCCGCCGTCGACGAGCTGGCCGGTGACCTGGGCGGTGTGCAGGAGCTCACCCGCAACCCGGTGCAGAGCCTGCACGGCGGCGGAGGAGAATAGCCGCATGAGTGACGACGCCCCCGCCAAGACGCCCAACGCGGGCAAGAAGGCCAAGGACCTCAACGAGGTCATCCGCTACACGCTGTGGTCCGTCTTCAAGCTGCGTGACGTGCTGCCCGAGAACCGCGCGGGCTACGCCGAAGAGGTCCAGGACCTGTTCGACCAGCTCGCGGCCAAGGACATCACCGTCCGCGGCACCTACGACGTCTCCGGCCTGCGCGCCGACGCCGACGTCATGATCTGGTGGCACGCCGAGACCGCCGACGAGCTGCAGGAGGCCTACAACCTCTTCCGCCGCACCAAGCTCGGCCGTGCCCTGGAGCCGGTCTGGTCGAACATGGCGCTGCACCGTCCCGCCGAGTTCAACAAGTCGCACATCCCGGCCTTCCTGGCCGACGAGACGCCGCGCAACTACGTCAGCGTCTACCCCTTCGTGCGCTCCTACGACTGGTACCTGCTGCCCGACGAGGACCGTCGCCGCATGCTCAAGGACCACGGCATGATGGCCCGCGGCTACCCCGACGTGCGCGCCAACACGGTCGCCTCGTTCTCCCTCGGCGACTACGAGTGGCTGCTCGCCTTCGAGGCCGACGAGCTGTACCGCATCGTCGACCTCATGCGTCACCTGCGCGCCTCCGAGGCCCGTATGCACGTACGCGAAGAGGTGCCGTTCTACACCGGCCGCCGCAAGTCGGTGGCCGAGCTCGTGGCGGGCCTCGCGTAGGCGCTCCCACCCGCACCGTCCGCCGGGCGGGCACGGCAGCCGTAATTCGGTTGCCGTGCCCGCCCGGTGCGCGTTTCATCGAGGGGTCGAAGACAGGCCGAAGCCGAGAACGGAAAGACGGTGCGTTTATGCCCAGGGCCCCGCGGATCAGCTCGAAGTCAGCCCATTCCGCGATGCACTGGAGTCACTCCCACCATGTCCCGCAACACTTCTCGCCGGGCGCGCACTGAAGCACGCGCCCAGTCCTTCCGCTGTCTGCAGTGCGGCCTCGACGTCTCGATGACCGCCCCCGGCACCGGCCACCGCAACCACTGCCCGACCTGCCTGTGGAGCCGTCACCTCGACGACACCCCCGGCGACCGGGCCGCGGAGTGCGGCGCCCGGATGGAACCCCTCGCCATATCCGTCCGCGGGGACGGCGAATGGGTCCTCGTCCACCGCTGCACCCACTGCGGCGTCCTGCACGCCAACCGCACGGCGGGCGACGACAACGCCCTGCCGCTGACCCGGCTCGCGGTGCGCCCGCTCGCCCGGCCGCCGTTCCCGCTGGAGCGCCTCGGCGCGCTGTGACGGGCGGGGCGTCCTAGCGCTCCCTGGGGAGAGCCGCCGCCCGTACCTCGGACGACGGCCGGGGCTCCTTGCGCGGTGCGCACGCAGCGGCGCGCCGGGCGGGGAGCCTGCCCTCCAGGAGGTAGGCGTCCAGGTGTCCGTTCACGCACGCATTGGGGCCTGCTCCGATGCCGTGCGTGCCCGCGGCCCGCTCGGTGACCAGGACCGAACCCGCCAGCCTGCGGTTCAGCTCCTGTGCGCCCGCGTACGGCGTCGCCGCGTCGCGCTCGGCGGCCAGGATCAGCGTCGGCGGCAGCGCGCCCTCGGCCGTGCCCACGTCGACGGGCTGTTGCCGGGGCGCCTTCCAGTAGGCGCACGGCAGGTTCATCCAGGCGTTGTCCCAGGTCTCGAAGGGCGCCACGCGCGCGAGGCGCGAGTTGTCGCGGTCCCAGGTCCTGAAGTCCGTGGGCCAGGGCGCGTCGTTGCACTCGACGGCCGTGTAGACCGCGTTGCCGTTCTCGTCCTCGGCGGCCGCCCGCGGCTCGGGGGAGGCCTGCTCGATCAGCGGCTTCGGATCGCCCTTCAGATACGCGGACAGGGCCGACGCGCGCGACGGCCAGTAGTCGTCGTAGTACCCGGCCTGGAGGTACGCGGACCGCAGCTGTCCGGGCCCGACCTTGCCGCCCGCCGGCTTGTGGGCCAGCTCGGCGCGCACCTTCTCGTAGCTGTGCAGGACCTCGTCGGGCGTCCTGCCGAGGTGGTACGTCTTGTCGTGCTTGGCCACCCAGGCGCGGAAGTCCGCCCACCGGCGCTCGAAGGCCAGCGACTGCTCCAGGTTGTTGCCGTACCAGATCTGCGAGGGGTCGGGGTCGACCGCCGAGTCGAAGACCATGCGGCGCACGTGCGACGGGAACAGCGTCGCGTAGACAGCCCCGAAGTACGTGCCGTACGAGGCCCCCATGAACGTCAGCTTCCGTTCGCCGAGCGCCGCCCGCAGCACGTCCAGGTCACGCGCGTTGTTCAGCGTCGTGTAGTGGCGCAGGCCGGGGTTGCGCTCCGCGCACCCTCGCGCGTACGCCTTGGCCTGCGCGATGCGTTCCCGCTTGTACGAGCGGTCGGGGTACGTGGGCGACTGCGAGGGCGCCTGGTGGAAGTGGGCCGGGTTCTGGCAGGACAGCGGCGCCGATCTGCCGACCCCGCGCGGGGCGTAGCCGACCAGGTCGTACGCCGCCGCGATGCGCTTCCACTCGGGCATGACGCCCACCATCGGGAAGTACGTGCCGGACGCGCCGGGGCCGCCGGGGTTGAAGACCAGTGCGCCCTGGCGCTCGACCGTCTTGCCCGCGGCCT
>NZ_LIPN01000301.1 GCF_001418325.1 Streptomyces atriruber
GCCGCGACCGCGAGCAGCGCGTAGGCGAAGAGGCGCTGCAGGGTGTTGCCGCTGAGTCGTTGTGCGTGCCGTTTGCCGTCCCGGGCGCCGAGGATCGCGGCGGCGGTGAAGGGCGCTATGACCGCCCAGTCCAGATGCATGCCGGTTCCGGCCCGGGCGCCCAGTGAGGCCATCGAGTTGATCGTGATGACCAGCAGGCTGGTGCCGATGGCCCGGCGCATCGGGAGGTTCAGCATCCGCGCCAGTGCCGGTACGGCGAGGAAGCCGCCGCCCACCCCCAACAGCCCGGTCACGGCGCCGAGTCCGGCGCCGACGGCGCCCGCTTCGGCGGGCCGGGCCTCGACCGCGGCCGGGGCGGGCGCGGGCCGCAGCATGCGCAGGGCGGCGAGCCCTGCGACGGCCGAGAAGGCGATGGTCAGCCCGAGTCGGGGCAGATGGGCGGCGGCCGCCCCGGCGAGCACGGCGGGGACGACGCCCGCCGCCGCGAACAGCAGCCCGGTCCGCCAGTTCACGTTGCCGTCCCGGGCATGCCCGGTGAGCGCGGTGATGGAGGTCAGGGTGACGATGATCAGGCTGGCGGTGATCGCGTCCGCCGGGGGCAGGCCCATCAGGTAGGTCAGGGCGGGGACCGCGAGTACGCCGCCGCCACCGCCGAGTCCGCCGAGCGCCAGGCCGACGACGGCTCCGGCCACGAGCGCGAGGATCAGGGCGGTCATGCCGCCGAGCCGCCGTTGCCGTGTCCGACGGCGACCGGGTGCCCGGCCGCCTTCCGCGAACGGTTTCCGCTGCGACATATCGCCATCGGCGGCCGCCTCCGGGCGGCTTGCGGCGGGGCCGTGCCCGCGACCTCGACGGTGACGCGCTTCTCGTCTCGGAAGAACACGGACATCACAGGACCGGCCGGTCGCGCAGGGAGGCGACGACGGTGCGGACGTCGGTGCGCGGGCCGCGGTTGTAGGGCAGCTTGGCGAGGGCCATGCCCATCGCGCAGGTGTCGCTGAGGGCGGCGAAGGTCAGCCCGGCGCCGATCGCGGTGCCGATGAGGTGCACGCCGGGGACGAAGAAGCCCACGACACCGGTGACCAGCACGATCGAGCCGGCGACGAGACGGACCTGACGCTCCAGTTCCCAGCGTTTCGGGCCGCGGTCGACCGGGGCACCGGATGCCTCCCAGGCCAGCATGCCGCCGTCGAGGACCCGCAGGCCGGGCAGGCCCGCCTCGGCGAGGGCCGCCTCGGCCTGCGCGGCGCGGGCACCGGAGCGACAGACCAGCACCACGTCCTCGTCGAGGTGCTGACGCAGCTCCGCACGGTGCTCGCGCAGGGTGTCCAGGGGCACGCTGTGAGCGCCGGGGATGTGACCGGCCCGGAACTCGCCGGGCGTACGCACGTCCAGCAGACGGGGGCCGTCGCCGGTCTTGATCAGGTGCTGGAGGGCGGCGGGCGTGCAGGCGGCGGCGCGGGAGGCGTCGGCGGTCATGGAACTACTCCGTGGGGACGAAACGGGAACAGGCGAAACGGGAACGGACGAAACAGGAACAGGGGAGGGGCGCCGGGGTCAGGCGGCGGTGGGCGTGTTCAGCAGCGACCAGGCGGCCCAGCCGCCGAGTACGTCGGAGACGTACTCGAACCCTTCGTGGCGCAGCAGGCTGGCGGCGATGGAGGAGCGGTGGCCGCCCGCGCAGTGCAGGACCAGCGGCTTGTCGCGCGGGATCTCGTCGAGACGGCGGGGCAGTTCGCCCAGGGCGATGTGCAGGGCGCCCTCGATGAACCCGTTCTCGCCGCGCTCGCCGCAGGTGCGGACGTCGAGGACGACGGGCGGCTGCTCGCCGTCCAGTTCGGCGCGCAGCCGGGCGGCGGTCAGACGGCCGGCCCGGGCGACCTCCTCGGGCATCGTCTCCAGGGCCTCGTCGGGCGCGGTCAGGTACCCGGCCACCTGGTCGAAGCCGATCCGGGCGAGCCGGGTGACGATCTCCTCCTCCCGGTCGTCCGGCGCCACCACCAGCAGCTCCGTGCCGAGCGGCAGCACGGTGCCGGCCTGCTCGGCGAACCGGCCGTCGGCCGGGACGTTGACCGCCCCGCGCACGTGGCCCGCGGCGAACTCCTGCGGGTCGCGCGCGTCGACCACCACGGCTCCCGCCGCGCGCCGGGTCAGGAAGTCCGCGACGCCGAGCGCCCGCGGCGCGCTCGCCGGGTCGAACAGCTCCCGTTCCCGGCGGTTGAGGTCCGCGTCGTAGGCGAAGTACCCCGGCGCCGCCGACTGACCGGCGGTCACGAGCGCGACGAAGTCCTGCTCGCTCATCGGCGCGCACGCGTAGTTGGTGGCGCGCTGCTCGCCGATCGTCGACTGCCGTTCGGTGGACAGGTTCTTGCCGCAGGAGGACCCGGCACCATGGGCGGGGAAGACCCGCACCGCGTCGGGCAGGCCCATCAGCTTGTGCTGCACGCTGTCGTGCAGCATCGCGCCCAGCTCGGCGGCGGTCACCCCGGCCGAGGCAAGGAGGTCCGGGCGGCCGACATCGCCGATGAACAGCGCGTCACCGGTCAGCACGCCGTACGGGACGGCGTCCTCGGCGTGCTCGTACACCAGCACGCTGATCGACTCCGGCGTGTGGCCCGGGGTCTCCATGATCTTCAGCGTCACGTCGCCGAGGCTGATGGTGTCGCCCTCGGCCAGCTCGCGGATCGCGTACTCGGTCTCGGCCCGGTGCCCGTAGCCGATCCACGCGCCGGTGCGGGAGGCCACCTCCAGGTGACCGGCGACGAAGTCCGCGTGGAAGTGCGTGTTGATGACCCCCACCACGGTGAAGCCACGGGCCCCGGCATCGTTCAGGTACTCCGATACGTCCCGGCGCGGGTCCACGACCACGGCCTGGCCGGTGCTCTCGTCGGCGATCATGTACGACGCCTGGGAGAGGCATTCGAGGTAGTACTGCGAGAAGAACACGAGAACCTCCGGAACAAGGCGGGCGAATACCCGGTGAATACCCCGGGGGGTATCCATGTTTTCGACGGTAAGGGTCGACGACCGCCTTGTCAAATACCCCTGGGGGTATCAAATCGACCCCCGGGACTAATACCCCTCTGGGTATCGTTGCCAGGGATGCCGGGGAGTGGGAGCGAAGGAGGAGCGCATGCAGGTGGACGAAGGGTCGATGAAACCCGTCCTGAACCGTCTACGGCGGGCTCAGGGGCAACTGACCGCCGTGATCGCGATGATCGAGGCGGGCCGCGACTGCAAGGACGTCGTGACGCAGCTCGCCGCGGTGTCCCGCGCCCTGGACCGGGCCGGGTTCAAAATCGTCGCGAGCGGCATGCGGCAGTGCCTCGCGGGGGACTCCGACACCCCGCCCATGACGGAGGAGGAACTGGAGAAACTCTTCCTCACCCTCGCGTGACCGGGCCGGCGGCCCGCGCAGACTCCGACCGTCAGATGGATCCCAGGTCGAGGGTGACGGAGAAGGGCACGGCAGCCTTGATCACGCCGGTGAACATCTCGCCGTCCCTGTAGCCCTTGGTCGCGGGGTCGAGAACGTAGGTGTAGACAATCGGAACCCCGGTGACGGCCTGCTCGATGCGCCAGTAGAAGGGGATGCCGGCCTTGGCGTACTGGTCGACCTTCACGATCCGGTCTGTGGTTTCTGACCCTGGGGACACGACCTCGACGACCAGGAGTACGTGCTCGGGGCGGGTGGGCGTGAGGTCGATGGTCTCCGCCCGGTAGACGATGACGTCAGGACGGCGGTTGGTGAGCGGGACGTCCTGTAGGCGGACGTCGAAGTCCGTGTCGGCGTTCCAGTCCGGGCCCGCGGCGGTGTCCAGGGCATTGGCCAGGATCCGCGCCAGCCGGTTGTGCCGCTTGGACGCGCTCGGGCTCACGACGACCATCCCGTCCACGATCTCGATCCCGGCGCACTGCTCCTCGGACCAGGAGTCGTACTGCTCCGCGCTGATCTGCGTGTGCATCCACGCCGGCGCCACCATCTCGGCGGTCATGGTGTACCTCCTTCGAGGAGCCTCGGCAGTCCTGGCACTGCCGAGATCAGCCTACTGTCCTGCCGTGCCGGGGCACCTGATTCGGAAGACGGCGGGCTTCGCTGTCAGGGCGGGGCGCTGTGAGAGGCTGGATCGCATGAACCGGCTGGCTGGTGTGACCTCGCCTTATCTGCTTCAACACGCTGACAACCCGGTCGACTGGTGGCCTTGGTCGGCCGAGGCGTTCGAGGAGGCGCGGCGGCGGAACGTACCCGTGCTGCTCAGCGTCGGCTACAGCGCCTGCCACTGGTGCCACGTCATGGCGCACGAGTCCTTCGAGGACGAGGCGACGGCCGCGCTCATGAACCGGGACTTCGTGAACATCAAGGTCGACCGGGAGGAGCGGCCCGACGTCGACGCCGTCTACATGGAGGCCGTGCAGGCCGCGACGGGGCAGGGCGGCTGGCCCATGACCGTCTTCCTCACCCCCGACGCCGAGCCCTTCTACTTCGGCACGTACTTCCCGCCGGAGCCGCGGCACGGCATGCCGTCCTTCCCGCAGGTCCTCGACGGCGTCCACCGGGCGTGGACGGACCGGCGCGGCGAGGTCGACGAGGTGGCGGGCAAGATCGTGCGCGATCTCGGTGAGCGGCAGCTCACCCACGACGCCGACGAGCGGCCCGGCGAGGACGAGCTCGCCCAGGCGCTGCTGGGGCTGACCCGTGACTACGACGCGACGCACGGCGGCTTCGGCGGCGCGCCCAAGTTCCCGCCGTCCATGACGGTCGAGTTCCTGCTGCGGCACTACGCCCGCGTGGGCACCGAGGGCGCGCTCCAGATGGCGGCCGACACCTGCGAGCGGATGGCGCGCGGCGGCATCTACGACCAGCTCGGCGGCGGCTTCGCGCGGTACTCCGTCGACCGCGAGTGGGTGGTGCCGCACTTCGAGAAGATGCTGTACGACAACGCGCTGCTGTGCCGTACGTACGCGCACCTGTGGCGGGCCACCGGCTCGGAGCTCGCACGCCGCGTCGCTCTGGAGACGGCGGACTTCATGGTCCGCGAACTCCGCACGAACGAAGGCGGGTTCGCCTCCGCGCTGGACGCGGACAGCGAGGACCCGGCGACGGGCGAGCACGTCGAGGGCGCGTACTACGTATGGACGCCGGGGCAGTTGCGGGAGGTCCTCGGGGACGCCGACGCGGAGCTGGCGATGACCTGCTTCGGCGTCACGGAGGAGGGCACCTTCGAGAAGGGCGCCTCCGTGCTGCAACTCCCGCGGACGGAGGGCCCGCTGGCGGACGCCTCGCGGCTCACCGCCATCCGCGAGCGGCTCCTCGCGGCGCGCGCCGCACGTCCCGCGCCCGGCCGCGACGACAAGGTGGTCGCCGCGTGGAACGGCCTGGCGATCGCCGCGCTCGCCGAGGTCGGCGCGTACTTCGACCGGCCGGATCTGATCGCGGCCGCGGTGGGCGCGGGCGACCTCCTCGTACGTCTCCACATGGACCCGCGCGCCCGGCTCGCCCGCACCTCCAAGGACGGCAGGGCCGGTGCCAACGCCGGTGTGCTGGAGGACTACGCCGACGTGTCCGAGGGCTTCCTCGCGCTGGCCGCGGTCACCGGGGAGGGGGTGTGGCTGGAGTTCGCGGGATTCCTCCTCGACCACGTCCTCGCGCAGTTCGTGGACGCGGAGAGCGGCGCGCTGTACGACACGGCGGCGGACGCGGAGCAGCTCATCCGCCGCCCGCAGGACCCGACCGACAACGCGGCGCCCTCCGGCTGGACGGCGGCCGCGGGCGCGCTCCTGTCCTACGCGGCGCACACGGGCGCAGAGCCGCACCGCACCGCGGCGGAGCGGGCACTGGGCATCGTCAAGGCGCTCGGCCCCCGCGTGCCGCGCTTCATCGGCAACGGCCTCGCGGTCGCGGAGGCGGCGCTCGACGGGCCGCGCGAGGTGGCGGTCGTGGGCGACGTCCTGGGCGACCTGCACCGCACGGCACTGCTCGGCACGGCGCCGGGAGCGGTCGTGGCCGCGGGCCCGGCGGGCAGCACCGAACTCCCGCTGCTCGCCGACCGTCCACTCGTCGACGGCCGCGCCGCGGCGTACGTCTGCCGGGGCTTCGTCTGCGGCGCCCCGACGACGGACCCGGCACAGCTCGCGGAACAGCTCTCCTAGGCCGGAGTCCGCGCACGCCGCGCAGGGGTGCTGACGGGGGTGCGGGGGACGGTGGTTAGGGTCCGGGGATGGTGCGTCTGAAGATAGAGATAGCCGTCCCCGAGAGCCATGTGGAGCAGGTGATCGACGCGCTGCACACGGCCGGCGCGGGGCGGGTCGGGGAGTACGCGCGGTGCGCGAGCTGGTGGCCCGTCAGCGGCACCTGGCTGCCGCTGCCCGGCGCGCAGCCCTACGACGGGGAGGTCGGCGTCGTGCAGCGGGGCGCGGAGTGCCGGGTCGAGTCCGTCTGCGAACAGGAGCAGGCCCGCGCCGTCCTGGAGGCGGTGCGGGCGGCGCATCCGTACGAGGAGGCGGTCATCAACTTCCTGCCGTTGTACGAGCCGTGACCCCCGCCCCCGCGGCGCCGAACTCCGCGAGCGCCCGCTCCACGATCTCTTCGAGGCGGTCGTGGTGGGCGCCCCGCCAGAACACGCGCTCGCAGGATCCGCACTGTGCGAAGACGTCGTACGTGCCGCGGGTGCCGCCCTCCAGACGGTCCGCCACCTCGTCCTTCGTGGCCGCGCGCAGCGTGCCGTTGCAGGCGCCGCAGCGCGTCCAGGGGCGCAGGGCGGGGGCGAAGCGGCCGAGGACGTCGCGGAGCTGGTCGTCGGGGCGGTCGCTGTAGACGTACGCACCCGCCCACAGCTCCCGGCGCCTGAGCAGGCCGCGGTCGCGGCTGAGCAGGACGCGGCGCTCGGCGGCCGAGCGCGTGGCGAGGGCCGGGTCGCCGATGTCCGTGCTCTCGTACGCCGCGTCGACGCCCAGGAGCCGCAGGCGCCGCGCCAGCGTGCCGAGATGGACGTCGAGGAGGAAGCGGAGCGGGGCGCCCGGCACGTCCTGGGGGCGGGCGACCGCGCGGACGGTGACGGTCTCGCCCGCCGCGGGGATGTGTCCGACGGCGACCTCGCGGCCGTCGACCACGAGCGCGCCGACCTCCGTGAGCGGGACGCCGATCGACTCCACGACGTGGCCGAGCGTGGACACGCCGTCCGTAACGGCCGCCGTGGGGCCGCCCCTTCGCTCGTGCGGGACGAAGACCCCCAGCTCGGGGGCGAAGTCGAGGAGGATCTCCGGACCGTTCGTCATGCGGTCAGGATGGCACGCCGGGTGCGGTGACCACCCGCGGTTTTCCGCGGGCCCTCATCCGCGGTCCCTCACGCGTCGGCAGGCCCCGCGAACCCGGCCGTCAGCATGTCCAGCGTCCGGTCGACCAGCGTGGGCAGGTCGTCCTTGTGACCGTGCTCCGCCCAGTACGCCGTCGTCTCGGTGAGCGCGCCGATCAGGCCCATGGAGAAGGCCCGCACCTCCAGGTCGCCGGGGTCGCGGCCGGTGCGCTCCGCGATGCTCCGGCACAGGATGCCGCCGGTGACCGACATGCTCTCCAGCATCCGGGAGCGCACGGCGGGCACCTCGGTCATCAGCTTCGTCCGCAACCTGGTGACCTCGGGCTCCTCCGAGAAGTCGAAGGAGAGGGCCCGGCGCAGCACGACCCGCAGCGACTCCACGATCGGCTCGTCGGCGGGCCGCTCCCGCAACTGCTGCTCCAGGAACGGGTCGAACTCGTCCGTGAGGACGATGTCCTCCTTGGTCGGGAAGTAGCGGAAGACGGTGGAGGGGGAGACCTCCGCCGCCTCCGCGATCTGCTCGACGGTCGTCGCCTCGTACCCCTGCTCCCGGATCAGCCGGTACGTCGCGTCCCGGATCGCGATGCGGGTCTTGAGCTTCTTGCGCTCGCGAAGGCCCGGCTGGGGGGCGCCCGCGGGAGCGGAGATACGTGCGGCGGTCATGACGTCATTGTCGGCCATCGCCCCGGGCCCCGTCCTCGACCGCCTCCGCCCCGCCCGCGACCGCAGGCGCCTCGCCCCCGACCGCCTGCGCCTCGACCGCCTCCTGTCCGCTCCCGGCCGACTCCTTCCCGCTCCCGGCCGTCTCCCGCCCTGTCCCGCTCCACCGCCCGGGCAGGAGCGCTGCCACGAACAGCGCCGTCACCAGCGCGGCGACGCCGCTGACCAGCAGGACGAGGCCCATCCCGGCGAGGTACGCGGAGTTCGCGGACTCCACGAGGCCCGGGGCGCCCAGCCGTTCGGCCACCCCGTGCGCGCCGACCACCGAGTCGGCGGCCGCGTCGGCCGCGGGCCCCGGCAGGCCCCCGGTGTCGAGGCGGCCGGTGTAGGCCCCCGCGAGGAGCGAGCCGAGCAGCGCGATCCCGAGGGCGCTGCCCACCTGTCGTACCGTCATGAGCAGCCCCGAGCCGGAGCCCGCGCGTTCCACGGGCAGCGCGCCCAGCGCCGAGTCCATGGACGGCACGACCGCGAAGCCGAAGCCGAGACCGGCCACGGAGAGCCACAGCGCGGTGAAGCCGTAGCCGCTGTCGACGCCCGTGCGGCTGCCGAGGATCGCGGCGAAGGCGAGGACCACGAGCCCGCCGCTGATCACCGCGCGCGCCCCGAACCGCCGCACGACGGGCTCGGCACCCTTCGCCGCGACCAGCAGCCCGCCCATCATCGGCAGCATCCGCACGCCGGTGCCGAACGCGTCGTTGCCGAGCACCGCCTGCAGATACTGCGGCAGCACGAACATCAGGCCCGACAGCACGAACATGACGAGCGTCGCCGCCATGGTGTTCAGGAAGAAGGCGCGGTTGCGCAGCAGCGACATGTCGAGCATCGGGCGCGCCATCCGGCGCTCGCGCAGGACGAGCGCGGTGAGGAGCGCGGCGGCGGCCGCGAGCATGCCGAGGACCAGCGGGTCGTCCCAGCCGCGTCCGGGGGCCTCGATGATGCCGTAGATGAGCGCGCCGAGTCCGGCGGCGGTCAGGGCCGTGGAGACGGTGTCGACCTTCGGGGACGCGGGGTCGCGGGTCTCCGGCAGCAGGAGCAGACAGGCGGTGAGGCCGATGGCGACCATCGGGATGTTGATCAGGAAGATCGAGCCCCACCAGAAGTGGTCGAGCAGCCAGCCGCCGATGATCGGCCCGAGCGGGGCGCCGAGGGCGGAGGCGGCGGAGACGATGCCGACGGCCTTGGTCCGCTCACAGGGTCCGAACAGGGCGGGCAGCACGGCCATCGCGAGCGGCATGACGAGGGCGCCGCCCAGGCCCATAACGGCACGGGCCACGACGACGAGGGGGACGTCGTCGGCGAGGGTGCCGAGCAGTGAGCCCGCCAGGAAGACGCCCAGCCCGGTCATCAGCATCCGGCGCCGCCCGAAGCGGTCGCCGAGGAGTCCGGCCGGGAGCATCAGGGCGGCGAACACGACGACGTAGGCGTCGGCCATCCACTGCTGCTCACCCGTGCTCGCGCCGAGCTGCGCGGCCATCGTGGGCAGCGCGACGTTGAGGATCGTCATGTCGAAACCGAGCACGAGCATGCTCGCGACCAGGGCCCCGAGGGCCCACCAGCGGCGGGGGTCCTGCCGCGCGACGGTCGGGATAGTGACAGTGGCCATGAAATGAGAGTAACTATCAAAAGATGGGTACTGTCAATACTGGCCCCGTGTTCGGGGCTGGTCCTGTGTTCGGGGTCTCCCGGCGTGCGCGGGCATGAAAAAAGTGGCCACGGTCGGACCGCGGCCACTGGAGTGGAAAGGGGGGAGGGGGTCAGCCGTGCTGGTAGGCCACCAGGGAGATGCCGACGTAGTGGATGACGAAGGCCGCCAGCGTCAGTGAGTGGAAGACCTCGTGGAAGCCGAAGAACCGGGGGGAGGGGTTCGGGCGCTTGATTCCATAGATCACGCCGCCGACGCTGTAGAGCACTCCGCCGACGATGACCAGGACGAGGACGGCGATGCCGCCCGTCCGCATGAAGTCCGGCAGGAAGAAGACCGCGGCCCAGCCCATCGCGATGTAGCACGGGGTGTAGAGCCAGCGGGGGGCGCCGACCCAGAAGACGCGGAAGGCGATGCCGGCCAGGGCCGCCCCCCAGATGCCCCACATCAGCCACTGCCCCTTGGCCTCGGGCAGCAGGAGGAGCGTCAGCGGGGTGTACGTGCCCGCGATGATCAGGAAGATGTTGGAGTGGTCCAGGCGGCGCAGGACGGCGTCGGCTCTGGGGCTCCAGTTGCCCCGGTGGTAGAGCGCGCTGATGCCGAACAGCAGGCAGGCGCTCAGGGCGAAGATGCCGCAGGCGAGCCGCCCGCGGGGGGAGTCCGCCAGGGCGGTGAGCACCAGACCCGCGACGACCACCGCGGGAAACATGCCCGCGTGCAGCCAGCCGCGCATCTTCGGCTTCACGGGGAGCGGCACGGAGTCCGGCGAGGGGACGAGCGAGGGGTTGTCCGCGGAGTGCGGCATCGCTTCGGGGACAGATGCGGTCATGGCGGCATCGTACCGACGGCCCCGTAAGCCAAACGTCAAACGGACGGACGGATCGGCTGCCACGCACCCGTACCCGTACAAGTGGCGATGCTCACGCCGCTCAAGTGTGAGGCCCTCTGGACAGATGCGCGAACGCGTCGGATGATCAAATGAGTGCGGTCGGCACCGGATGAGCGCCAAAGTAAGTACACGTGAAGCGTCCGGGTCGCAGCCCCCACGGGGCATACATCCTAAAAACCCCTCGATTAGGAGCAATCGTGGCGCGCGACATCGCGGCTCCCCTTCTCGCAGAGCCCCTGGGCACTGCCCCGACCAACCACCAGGACCTCGTCTCCTGGGTCAACGAGATCGCCGAACTGACGCAGCCGGACCGTGTGGTCTGGTGCGACGGGTCCGAGGCCGAGTACGAGCGCCTGTGCGAGGAGCTCGTCTCGAAGGGCACCTTCAAGAAGCTCGACCCGATCAAGCGCCCGAACTCGTACTACGCGGCCTCCGACCCGACCGACGTCGCGCGCGTCGAGGACCGCACCTTCATCTGCTCCGAGAAGGAGGCGGACGCGGGTCCGACCAACCACTGGAAGGCCCCCGCCGAGATGCGGGAGATCTTCGCCGGGGAGAAGGGCGTCTTCCGCGGCTCCATGCGCGGCCGCACCATGTACGTCGTGCCCTTCTGCATGGGCCCGGTCGGCTCGCCGCTCTCCGCGATCGGCGTCGAGATCACCGACTCCGCGTACGTCGCCGTCTCCATGCGCACCATGACCCGGATGGGCCAGGCGGTCCTGGACGAGCTCGGCGACGACGGCTTCTTCGTGAAGGCCGTCCACACGCTGGGCGCCCCGCTGGCCGAGGGCGAGGCCGACGTGCCGTGGCCCTGCAACTCCACCAAGTACATCTCGCACTTCCCCGAGGACCGCGAGATCTGGTCGTACGGCTCCGGCTACGGCGGCAACGCGCTGCTGGGCAAGAAGTGCTACGCCCTGCGCATCGCCTCCGTCATGGCCCGCGACGAGGGCTGGCTCGCCGAGCACATGCTGATCCTCAAGCTGACGCCGCCGCAGGGCGAGTCGAAGTACGTCGCCGCCGCGTTCCCGTCCGCCTGCGGCAAGACCAACCTCGCCATGCTGGAGCCCACGATCTCCGGCTGGACGGTCGAGACCATCGGCGACGACATCGCCTGGATGCGGTTCGGCGAGGACGGCCGCCTCTACGCGATCAACCCCGAGGCGGGCTTCTTCGGCGTCGCGCCCGGCACCGGCGAGCACACCAACGCCAACGCCATGAAGACGCTGTGGGGCAACTCCGTCTTCACGAACGTCGCGCTCACCGACGACGGCGACGTCTGGTGGGAGGGCATGACGGAGGAGACTCCGGCGCACCTCACCGACTGGAAGGGCAACGACTGGACCCCCGAATCGGGCGTCCCCGCCGCGCACCCGAACGCCCGCTTCACCACGCCCGCCTCGCAGTGCCCGATCATCGCGCCCGAGTGGGAGGACCCCAGGGGCGTGCCGATCTCGGCGATCCTCTTCGGCGGCCGCCGCGCCAGCGCGGTGCCGCTGGTGACGGAGTCCTTCAACTGGCAGCACGGCGTCTTCCTCGGCGCCAACGTGGCCTCCGAGAAGACCGCCGCCGCCGAGGGCAAGGTCGGCGAGCTGCGCCGCGACCCGTTCGCCATGCTGCCGTTCTGCGGCTACAACATGGGCGACTACATGGCGCACTGGGTGAAGGTCGGCGCGGACAAGCCCGACCAGTCCAAGCTGCCGAAGATCTACTACGTCAACTGGTTCCGGAAGAACGCCGACGGCAAGTTCGTGTGGCCCGGTTTCGGTGAGAACTCCCGCGTCCTGAAGTGGATCGTGGACCGTCTCGACGGCCGCGCCGAGGGCGTCGAGACCCCCATCGGCATCCTGCCGACGGTCGACTCGCTGGACACCGACGGTCTCGACCTGGCCAAGGACGACCTGGAGTTCCTGCTCACGGTCGACAAGGAGGTCTGGCGCGACGAGGCCTCGCTGGTCCCCGAGCACCTCAACACCTTCGGCGACCACACGCCCAAGGAGCTGTGGGACGAGTACCGCGCGCTGGTGCAGCGGCTCGGCTGACCCCAGCCGTTCCGTTTCCGGCCGGGCCCCCGCACAACGGCGTGCGGGGGCCCGGCCGCGTGACACACCCGCATCTTGAACACCTTGCCTTCACACTCCTCTCACATGTTTCATGGGTCCGCATGACGGCCCGCTGATCACGGCGGACCGTCGATCGATCCTGTGGGGGGACGAGTTGAAGAGATCTCAGGGCTTACGACGGGTCACGGGCGCCGCGCTCACTGTGGTGCTCGGCTCCGCCGGTCTGGTCGCCCTCGGGGCGCCCGCCGCGTCCGCGGCGACGCCCTCGGACGAGGCGGCGAAGCTGCCCATCTCGTCGTTCGGGGCGATGGTGGTCGACGACGCGCACGAGCGGGTCTACGTCACCGACGGGCGCAGGAGCGGCTCGGGGGCGAGCCAGGTGCTGGTCTACAACTTCCAGGGGCAGCGCGTCGGTTCGCTCGCCGCCGACGAGAACGTGTCCGGCATGGCGCTCAGCGCGGACGGCGCGACGCTGCACGTGTCGCAGTCCAACCGCATCCTGACGTTCGACACGGCGACGCAGACCAGGACCGGCGCCGCGATCACGCCGTACGACGTGACCTGTGGCCGTGAGGTGGCGGTCGCGGGCGGCAAGACGTGGTTCACGGAGACGCCGTACTCCGGCTCCTCGTACTGCGACCGGCCCGACAACATGGCCCTGCTGTACGGCGTCGACGGTACGGCCTCCGTCAACACCGGGTGGAACAGCCAGGGGCGGCTGCGGCTGGAGGCGGGGCCCGGGGCGCCCGACCGGCTGGTGATGGGGCAGGCGGGTGCGGGTCCCGCGGCCGACCCGTTCCTCACTACGTTCGATGCGAGCGGCGACACCCTCGTGCGGGGCCCCTCGCGGCGGTTCGCCGACGCCGAGGGCAAGGGCGCGCTCGACCTGAAGGACATCGCGCAGAGCGCCGACGGCAAGCGGATCGCCGTGGCGGACGCCGCGTACGGCACCCGGCTGCTCGACGCCGGTGATCTGGCGGACGCCCCGACGGGCTATCAGCCGCTGCCGGAGGGCGCGAAGGCGTCGGCGGTGGCGTTCAGCGGCGACGGGAAGTACGTGGCGCGGGGCGCTGCCGCCGCCGGCAGCGCGGCGGACCTGCTGATCCAGCCCGCCGACCCGAAGGACGGCACCACACCGCTGGAGTTCGCCTTCGAAGGGGATCTCGACGGGACCCGGGTCGTGCCGCAGGGGCTCGGCTGGGCCAAGGACGGCTCGCGGCTCTTCGCGGTGACCTCGGACGGGGGCAGCGGCCACTGGCTGCACGTCATCAAGCCGCCCGCCGCCCAGTACGACTCCCGCTTCACCGGCGCCCTCACCACCACGCCCTCGAAGCCCGTGGTCGGCGAACCCCTCGGCATCCGCGGCAAGTTGGAGCTCGACGGGCCCGCGCCCGCCGAGCCCGTGAGGGTCGCCGCGGTCCGCAGGGACGTCGACGGCACGCAGGAGGTGGCGGCCGCCAAGGTCGCGGCCGATGGCAGCTTCACCGTCCTGGACGTGCCGGACCGGCTCGGCGAGGCGACGTACACGCTGCGGTTCCTCGGCGACGTCACGCACCGCCCGGCCGAGGACGTCACGGTCACGGTGGACGTGGCCAAGGCCCCGACGACGATCGAGCTGACCGCGCCCGCCGAGGCGACCCGCACGGGTGGCGTCCAGATCACCGGCACGCTGACCGGGCAGGGACGCGCGCTGCCGTCCGGGATCGATCTGAAGGTGACGCGGACCGACCGGCTCGGCACGACGGGCGAGCTGACGTCGGCGCAGGTCGCGGCCGACGGCACGTTCAAGATCAAGGACCTGCCCAGCAAGCGGGGCAGGACGCTCTACACGGTGAGCTACGAGGGGGACGCCCTGCACCAGGGCTCGTCCGCCGAGGCCACCGTCAAGATCACCGGCTAGGCGGCCGGCACCCCCAGCTGTCGCCGGGCTGGTGGCACCCGGTCCGTGGCCTCCCCGGCCGCGGACCGGGGCCGATCAGGGGGCGCCGACCAGGCGCGAGGCGTCCGCGTGGGCGTCCATGCGCCCGGCGGCCAGGATCGCCGCCGCGGTGTCGGCACGGGAGGCCGCCACCACCAGGGCACGGCCCGCGAGGGCGTGCGCGCGCTGGTGCAGGGCGGCGAGGTGGGGTTGGGGGCGCCTCCCACGCGTTGAGCTGTGGGGGAGGATCGCGGCCGCGACGGCGGACCGCGGCGGGCGCACGCCGTCGCGCAGGCGCGCCACCTGGTGCGCCAGTTGCTCGGCGGCGTCGTCCAGCGCGGCGGACGGGGACAGGGCGCGCAGCTCGTCGGTGAGGGCGAGCAGCGCCGCGAGGTGCCCGGCGAGCTGGATGTCCAGCTCCTCCCCGCGGGAGCGGTGCGGATAGCTCGTGTCGTCGGCCATCGTGTGGACCGACTTGGTGCGGATCGGCTCGTACATGGGATGGCCTCCAACCGTTGCTTGAAAGCCATCCTAGCTTAGATTCTGTCTAAAGTTGAGTCGGGGCCAATTCCGGCTGGTCAGGGCTGGCTGTAGCCGTCCAGGAACGTGCCGATCCGGGTGACCGCCTCCGCGAGGTCCGTCGCGGTCGGCAGGGTGACGACGCGGAAGTGATCGGGCTCGGGCCAGTTGAAGCCCGTGCCGTGCACGACCATGATCTTCTCGGCGCGCAGCAGGTCGAGGACCATCTGCCGGTCGTCCTTGATCCGGAATACCTTCGGGTCGAGCCGCGGGAAGAGGTAGAGCGACCCCTTCGGCTTCACGCAGGTCACGCCGGGGATCTGCGTCAGCAGGTCGTACGCCGTGTCGCGCTGCTCCAGGAGGCGGCCGCCCGGCAGTACGAGGTCGTTGATCGTCTGCCGTCCGCTCAGCGCCGCGACGACGCCGTGCTGGCCCGGCATGTTCGCGCACAGGCGCATGTTGGCGAGGATCGTGAGGCCCTCGATGTACGAGGAAGCGTGTGCCTTCGGGCCCGAGATCGCCATCCAGCCCACGCGGTAGCCCGCCACGCGGTACGCCTTCGACATGCCGTTGAAGGTGAGGGTCAGCAGGTCGGGGGCGATGGCGGCGGTCGGCGTGTGCGTCGCGCCGTCGTAGAGGATCTTGTCGTAGATCTCGTCCGAGCAGACCAGCAGGTTGTGGCGGCGTGCGATGTCGGTGAGGCCGCGCAGCATCGCTTCGTCGTAGACGGCGCCGGTCGGGTTGTTCGGGTTGATGATCACGAGCGCCTTGGTGCGGTCGGTGACCTTGCGCTCGATGTCGGCGAGGTCCGGCATCCAGTCCGACTGCTCGTCGCAGCGGTAGTGCACGGCGGTGCCGCCGGACAGGGAGACGGCCGCGGTCCACAGCGGGTAGTCCGGCGCCGGTACGAGGACCTCGTCGCCGTCGTCCAGCAGGCCCTGCATGGCCATCACGATGAGCTCGGAGACGCCGTTGCCGATGAAGACGTGCTCGACGTCGGTCTCGATGCCCAGGGTCTGGTTGTGCATGACGACCGCGCGGCGGGCGGCCAGGAGGCCCTTCGCGTCGCCGTAGCCGTGTGCGTCGCCGACGTTGCGGAGGATGTCCTCGAGGATCTCCGGCGGGCACTCGAAGCCGAAGGCCGCGGGGTTGCCGGTGTTGAGCTTGAGGATGCGGTGTCCGGCCGCCTCCAGCCGCATCGCCTCCTCGAGCACCGGGCCCCGGATCTCGTAACAGACGTTGGAGAGCTTCGTCGACTGGATGACCTGCATGTCCGCGAGCTTACGGGCGGGTATCGCGTGCCGCCTCGTGTTTTCGGACACAAGGGGTGTCCCTTCACCTCTGATGGAGTGTCTCGTTCCGCTCCCTGGTGTCCTGTCAGCGGTCAGTTGTGTCCGTTTGTGGTCTTGTCCTGACGGCGCCGCACCCCAACAATGCGCATGACAACACCGAAGGAACTTCGGTCACTTAGTCATCAGAGGGGACCCCCCACATGAACAAGCCTCTCGTCGGTGCGTGCTTCGCCGCTCTGCTCATCGGAGCAACGGCGGCGCCCGCGACAGCCGTCGGCGACCAACCGTCCGCGAAGCCGAAGGTCAAGGCGGTCGACCTCGCGGGGACGGTGGCGCTCAGCAACTGTTCCGGCTCCGTCGTCCGCGTGCCCGACTCGAAGCCGGACGACCCGGCCCTGGTCCTGTCCAACGGACACTGCCTGGAGGCCGGTTTCCCCGCCCCGGGCGAGGTCGTCGTCGACAAGCCCTCGTCCCGCAGCTTCACGCTGCTCGACGGCGCAGGCGGCGAACTCGGGACCATCAAGGCCAGCAAGATCGCGTACGGCACGATGACCGACACGGACGTGTCGCTCTACGAGACCACCAGCACCTACAGCGACATCGAGAGCAAGTACGGGATCAAGGCGCTGGAGCTGAACGCGGCGCGGCCCGAGCAGGGACGGGCGATCACCGTCGCGTCCGGCTACTGGAAGAAGACGTACAGCTGCAACATCGACGGCTTCGCGTACCGCCTGAAGGAGGGGAACTGGACCTGGAAGGACTCGGTCCGCTACACCCCCGACTGCAAGACGATCGGCGGCACCTCGGGCTCCCCGGTGATCGACGACGAGACCGGCAAGGTCGTCGCCGTCAACAACACGGGCAACGAGAGCGGTGAGGAGTGCACGGACAACAACCCGTGCGAGGTCGACGAGAACGGCAAGGTCACCGTGCGCGAGGGCATCAACTACGCGCAGGAGACCTACTGGATCGTGCCGTGTGTCGGCGCGGGCAACAAGATCGACCTGAGCCGCGAGGGCTGTGAGCTGCCCAAGCCGTCCGGCATGCGGTAACCACGGCCACGGGTGCCGTCCGACGACCCCGGCAGGGGCTTTCGGGCGGCACCCGCGCGTCGGCTCTCGTGCCCGGCCGTCAGGCCGCCCGCACCAGCTCCGCCCTGCCGAACAGCAGGGCATAGCCGGACGGGAGCAGACCCAGCAGGCGGTCGACGAGTTCCTCGTCCACCGCCCGTGCCAGGGCGGTGAGGACGGAGCTGACGTCCCATCGGGCGGTGGCGGGGGTCGCGCCCGGCAGGCGCCGCGCCACGCTGTCCACGAACTCCGCGGCCGCGAGCGGCCGGGCGGCGGGGACACGGTCCGCGCACAGCCGCGCCGCCTCCGGCGGCAACTGCCGCGCCAGATCGGCCCGTACGTCCCCGGTGACGTGGCCGCCGAGGGCGGTGAGGACGACGCGTGTCACGCGCTCCGCGTCCGCCGCACCGTCGTACCCGCCGGTCTCCCGCACCGTCTCGATGAGTTCGCTCCACCTCATCGTGCTGTTCTCCTCCGTCTCGTCAGCCGTCGATCTGCTTGCGGTCGCTTCCGCCACTGATGTGGATCTTCCGGGGCTTGGCCCGCTCGGCCACCGGGATGCGGAGCGTCAGGACGCCGGCCTCGTACGAGGCGTCGATGCGCTCCGTGTCCAGGGTGTCGCCGAGGAAGAGCTGGCGGGCGTAGCTTCCGGTGGATCGCTCGGCCGCGATCATCTCCACGCCCTCGGGGGCGGGGGACCGGCGCTCGGCCCGTACGTTCAGCACGTGGCGCTCGACGTCGAGGTCGATCGACTCGGGGTCGACGCCCGGCAGGTCGAAGTGGACGACGAACTCGTCGCCCTCGCGGTAGGCGTCCATCTGCATCCCGGCGGGGCGCGAACTGCTGAAGACCTGCTGGGCGAGTCGGTCGAATTCGCGGAACGGGTCGGTACGCATGAGCATCACGGGTCACTCCTCTCCTCAGATGTTGGGTGCGATGCCCTACGTCTTTTTATATAGCCCAAGGGGAGGAAAGTTGACAAGCCCCGACTCAAGCCGAGTCGGGGCTCGTCGTGCTCGACCCGCCGGCCGGACCCGTCGGCCCGGCGCGGACGGGGTGGGTTCAGGAGTCGGAGTAGCTGAGGTCGCCCACGGTCCAGGCGCTCACGTCCGCCAGGGCGATGCGGTACATCCCACCGGTCTCCGGCAGGCCGAGGCTGCCCTGGAGGATCCGGGCCAGGTGGAAGTGGAGATGTGTGGGCGGCCCGGACTTCAGGGGCGGGCCGGAGTCCGTCTCGGGGGACACGAACGCCGCGGCGAAGGGGCCGAGCCGGTCGGAGTCCTTCAGGACTTCGGCGACGCGCCGCCGCCACAGGGTCTCGGGGGCGAGCCGTCCGGTGATGACGGCACCGCCGACGACCACGGTGAGGGACATCTGATTGCTGTGCTCGGACTCCACCAGGTCGGCGATGTCGACGAGCAGCTCGTCAGGGATCGACATGACCGGTCAGCTTACCGAGGTGCGGACGGGTGTGGCGGGCCGCATACCTCTTCTTCGGGCGCTGAAAATCTATCGCGGCTGAAGTAGACATGCGTGATTCCCGTCGGTAGAGTTCCTCATGTAGCCAGTGATGGTGCCCGTGACGGAAGAAACGGGTGCCGGGAGAAGAGTGAGAGGAGTGGACGCCATCTGGATCGCCCGGGCGGGCAGTTCGCAGCCCGGGTACCGCAGGCCCCGGATTGGAAGGTGGTCCCCGGTCACGCAACCGCGATCCCCGCAGCGCCGCCCGAACGGGTGTCCATGCGGAAACAGATAGCCGGCACGCAAGGTCGGTAGATGGTGAAAACCCCTCGGGGCCTGGTGCCGCACGGCACCAGGCCCCTCGACGCGTTCCAGAAAAGGTGCAGATGCCCCCAGAGAACCCCTCGCGCGGCCAGGACCGGTTCGATGACGACGACTACCCCGCCTACACGATGGGCCGGGCCGCCGAGATGATCGGCGCCACGCCCGGCTTCCTCCGGGCGGTGGGTGAAGCCCGGCTGATCACGCCGCTGCGGTCCGAGGGCGGCCACCGCCGCTACTCCCGCTACCAGCTTCGCGTCGCGTCGCGTGCCCGCGAGCTCGTCGACCAGGGCACGCCGATCGAGGCCGCCTGCCGCATCGTCATCCTGGAGGACCAGCTGGAGGACGCGCTGCGGATCAACGAGGAGCTGCGCGGCTCCGTCGCGGGGTCCGAGGGGGCGCCCGGGTCCTGAGGGGCCGCTGTCACCGGCCGCCCACCACCCGCCGGGCGCGAACGCTGTGCCTCCCGGCACTGGATATCTGTGACGGCAAATGCAGAATTTCGCGTGAAGCGCTATGAGGGTATATCGGCTGACCGGCGGAGTGATATGGAAATCCCGGCGACGGCGGCCGGTGCGTGCTAGTGTCGTTATCAGTTGCAGTTGTGGTTTCCAAAGACTTCAAGTGCTCCGTCGGCAATCCGTGCCGATTGGGCACTTTGTTTTGCCGGTCATGTCCGGACAGGGTAATCATCGCGGCGACGTGGAGTCCGCACAGTGCGGGCTTCCGGGTAATTGCCCCGAAGGAGATATGACATGGCTACTGGCACCGTGAAGTGGTTCAACTCGGAAAAGGGCTTCGGCTTCATCGAGCAGGAGGGTGGCGGCGCCGACGTCTTCGCCCACTACTCGAACATCGCCACCCAGGGCTTCCGTGAGCTGCAGGAGGGCCAGAAGGTGACCTTCGACGTCACGCAGGGCCAGAAGGGCCCGCAGGCCGAGAACATCGTTCCCGCCTGAAGCTGACGCTCGCGCGTACTTCGTAGCTGGGGCCCGCACCTTGGGTGCGGGCCCCAGCTCGTTGCTTTTTCGGGGGTGAAACTCCCCGACGTATTTCTCGGCCGAATCCGGAATGATTTCCCGACGGTCGGGAATGCTTTTTCATTTTTCCCCGGCCGTTCCTGCGATTCTCGGCACCGGACGGTGCCCGGCGAGAATTCCTCGATACGCGCCGCATCGAGGAAGGTTCGAGGTTTTCATGAACCGCTCAGCTCGCACAAACGGCCGGTACTCCAGGGGTTCGGGCCGACGTCCGGCCGCGCCCCAGGGCGAGTTCACCCTGCCGGTCACCGTCACACCGGCCCTGCCGCCCGTCGAGGACTTCGCCGCGCTCGGCCTGCCGGACGGCATGCCGCAGACCCTCACCCGGCTCGGCGTCACCACGCCCTTCCCGATCCAGGCGGCCACGCTGCCGAACACGCTCGCGGGCCGGGACGTCCTGGGGCGTGGGCGCACCGGGTCCGGCAAGACCCTCGCCTTCGGTCTCGCGGCGCTCGCGCGCACCGCGGGGCAGCGGGCCGAGCCCCGCCGCCCGCTCGCCCTGATCCTCGTCCCCACCCGCGAGCTCGCCCAGCAGGTGACGGACGCCCTCACCCCGTACGCCAGGTCGGTGCGGCTGCGCCTGGCCACCGTGGTCGGCGGCATGCCCATCGGACGGCAGGCCGGGGTCCTGCGCACCGGTGCCGAGGTCGTCGTCGCGACGCCGGGGCGGCTCAAGGACCTCATCGAGCGGCGCGACTGCCGTCTGGACCGGGTCGCCGTCACCGTGCTCGACGAGGCCGACCAGATGACCGACATGGGCTTCCTGCCCCAGGTCACCGAGCTCCTCGACCAAGTGCGGCCCGACGGGCAGCGGATGCTGTTCTCGGCCACCCTGGACCGCAACGTCGACCTGCTGGTCCGCCGCTACCTCCACGACCCCGTCGTCCACTCGGTCGACCCGTCGGCGGGCGCGGTCACCACGATGGAACACCACGTGCTGCACGTGCACGGCGCCGACAAGTACGCCACCACGACGGAGATCGCCGCCCGCGACGGCCGGGTGATCCTCTTCCTCGACACCAAGCACGCGGTCGACCGGCTCACCACGCACCTGCTGCACAGCGGGGTGCGCGCGGCCGCGCTGCACGGCGGCAAGTCCCAGCCCCAACGCACCCGCACGCTGGCCCAGTTCAAGTCCGGCCAGGTCACCGCGCTCGTCGCCACGAACGTCGCGGCACGCGGCATCCACGTGGACGACCTCGACCTCGTGGTCAACGTGGATCCGCCCGCCGACCACAAGGACTACCTGCACCGGGGCGGCCGCACCGCGCGGGCCGGCGGCTCCGGCAGCGTCGTCACCCTGGTCACCTCGGCGCAGCGGCGCGGCATGACGCGGCTGATGGCCGCGGCGGGCATCAGCCCGCACACCGCGCAAGTGCGTTCCGGTGAGGCGGAGTTGGCGCGCATCACCGGCGCGCAGGCCCCCTCGGGCATTCCGGTGACCATCCCTGCGCCGTCGAAGGGGCCCTCGCCGCGGGGCGAACGAGGCGGTGCCCGCGGCCGACGTCCCCGCGACGGCCGTGCGCGCCGCGCCTACGCCGCCCGCGCCCGGACCGCCGCGGCCGCCTGACCCGCACCTCCCGCTGACCGGCCCGGCCGCCCAGGCCTCACCCGCCGGGCGGCCCGGCCGCCCAGGCCTCACCCGCCGGGCGGCCCGGTCGCCTAGGTCTCACCTGCTGACCGGTCCGGCCTCACCTGCTGACCGGCTCGGCTGCCTCGGTCTTGCCCGTCGGGCGGTCCGGTCGCCTAGGTCTCACCCGCTGACCGGCCCGGCCGCCCCGGCTTCACCCGCCGGGCGGCCCGGTCGTCCGGTCAGCCGGGGACACCGGCGCCGCGGCGCGCGGCGCCCGGCTCGTCGCGAGCGCCGCCGCCCCGGGCAGCCAGCCCAGCGCCAGACCCCACAGCGCGCCGAACAGCGCGCCGGTCAGGGGGAGCAGCAGCCACCCCCACGGGCCCGCCTCGACCATGCGGGCCGCGACCATGCCCCGCCACACACCCGCCACCGCCGTGCCCGCTATCAGTGCCGTCCAGCCCGCGAGCAGGCGGCGGCCCTTGCCCGCGTCCGGGCGTACGCGCAGATGGCGGCGCATCCGGGCGGCGGCCACGGCGACCAGGAGCAGCGCCGCGAAGTCCTCGCAGAGCTGCCAGGCCCAGTCCGTCGCGCCCAGCGGCGTCGCCCGCAGGCCCGGCAGCGCGAAGGGCACGCCGAGCGCGCTCGGCACGACCGACAGACCCGCCCGCGCGGTGAACGCGGTCAGCAGGGTCGCGCTGCCGTGCGCGAGGACGAGCACCAGGCAGACGCACGCCACCACGGCCGTGGCATCCGTCCGCGCCCGCAGCGCGTCCATCGTCGTCCGCATGGCGCGCCACTGTAGGCCGCCCCGGCCGCGGGGGACAGGGGCCCGGCCGAAGAAAGTGAACAATGCTCAGGTCTGTTGCGGCACGGGCTCCGCGATCTACCATCCCGGCCATGAAGTCCCTTGTGGCATGGCGCACTTGGGCGGTCGGCGCGGTCGTGCTCGCCGTTGCGGCCGCGCTGCTGGTCGCCGTCGGCCCGCAGGGTGCGGGCGCCGGGCGCGCCGACACCGCGAGCGGCCACCGGTGGATCACCGACCGGCAGGGGCGCGCACTGGTCCTGCGCGGGCTGTCCACGGCGAGCAGCGCCAAGCAGGCGGCCGACGGCATGCCGTGGATCGAGGAGAAGGACGTCGCGCGCGAACGGCGGTCGCTGGGCACGAACTTCGTCCGCTTCCTGCTCCAGTGGCGCAAGGTCGAGCCGTCGCCGGGAACGTACGACAGGACGTATCTGCGGCAGGTCGCCGAGCGGGTGCGCTGGTACGGGAAGCGGGGCTATCACGTCCTGCTCGACATGCATCAGGACCTGTACGGCCCGCGCGTCGGCGGCAACGGCGCCCCCGCGTGGGCCACCGGGACCGACGGGCTGACCTCGGCCCCCACCGACCCCTGGGAACTCGGTTACGCCGAGCCCGGGACCGTCCGCGCCTTCGACCGTTTCTGGGGGACGGTCGAAGGCGACGGGCGTGATCTGCGCGAGCACTACGTCGGCGCCGTGCGGGAGGTGGCCCGGCACTTCGCCGACGACGACACCGTCATCGGGTACGACCTGATGAACGAGCCCTGGGGCGGCAGCGTGCAGGGCCCCGCCTTCGAGGCGGGGCCGCTCGCCCGGCTCTACCAGGACGCCATCGACGCCGTCCGCACCGTCGACCGCGACCACTGGCTCTTCGTCGAACCGTCCGCCATCGGCTCCAACTGGGGCTTCGCCACCGGACTTCCGCGCCTGGACGACCCGCGCGGCGACGGCGACGCGGCACGCATCGCATATGCGCCACATCTCTACCCCCTCCCCATGGACCTCGGCGGCGGCTACACCGGCGGCACCAAGGGGCAGGTCGACCGCTCGCTGCGGGCCTGGCGCGAACAGACCGAGAAGACCGCGAGGCGGCTCGGGGCGCCCGTCGTCATCGGGGAGTTCGGGCTCGACACGGGGCTGCCGGGCGCCATGGAGTACGTGGAGCAGGTGCAGCGCATGGCCGACGACATGGGGGCGGGCTTCGCCTACTGGTCCAACGACCCCGGCCCCTGGGCGCCCTGGGACGCGAAGCTGCGGCCGACGAAGCTGCTCCCCGTGCTCGACCGGCCGGCGCCGCTCGCCGTGGCGGGGGACCCGGTCGCCTACGGCTGGGACGAGGCGAGGCGGACGCTGACGGTGAGCTGGCGCGGGACGGCGGGCGTGCGGGGCGGCACGGAGGTCCGGCTGCCCGCCCGGCACTTCCCGAAGGGCGGCCGGGTGGCGGGAGGCGCGCAACGCGCCTGGAACCCCGAGTCCCGTGTCCTCACGCTCGATTCGGGCCCGGGGAAGCACTCTGTCCGCATCACGCCGCGTCGGTGAACCGGAACACTTCCCACCCCTTGTCCGGCTGCACAGGCACCCCAAGAATGCCCTCTGACAAACGCACGACAGGCGTACGTCGTCATGAGGGGGGCTCCACAGATGGGAAAGAAGAGCTACGCGATCACGGGCGGACTGATCGCCCTCGCCCTGGCCGGCGCGGGAGCGGCACCGGCCTTCGCGGGAAACACGCACCAGGCCGACCAGGCCGGGCCCGGGGCGAAGGCCAAAGCCGTCGACTTCGCGGGGACGGTGGCGCTCAGCAACTGTTCGGGCTCGGTCGTCCGCATGCCCGGCTCGAAGCCGGGCGACCCCGCGCTCGTCCTCACCAACGGCCACTGCATAGAGAGCGGCTTCCCCGCCGCCGGTGAGGTCATCGTCGACCAGCCGTCCACCCGCACCTTCAAGCTGCTCGACGCGAAGGCCAACGACGTCGCCACGCTCAAGGCGTCCAAGGTGTCCTACGCGACCATGACGGACACCGACATCACCATCTACCAACTCACCCAGACCTACGACGACATCACGAAGAAGTACGGCATCAAGCCGTTGGAGCTGGCGGACGGCCACCCGGTGAAGGGGCGCGCCATCACGGTGGTCTCCGGCTACTGGAAGAAGACCTACAGCTGCAACATCGACGGCTTCGTCTATCGGATGAAGGAGGGCGAGTGGACCTGGAAGGACTCCGTCCGCTACACCTCCGCCTGTCAGACCATCGGCGGCACGTCCGGGTCGCCCGTCATCGACCACAAGACCGGCAAGGTCGCCGCGATCAACAACACGGGCAACGAGGACGGCGAGCGCTGCACCCTCAACAACCCCTGTGAGATCGACCGCAAGGGCAACGTGACCGTGCGCAAGGGCATCAACTACGCCCAGGAGACGTACGGGATCGTGCCGTGCGTCGGCAAGAACAGCAAGATCGACCTGAACCGGAAGGGTTGCAAGCTGCCCCGGCCGACGGCGGCCACGAGGTAGTACGCGCCGGTGCGTCAGGGAGTCCGGCGTACGGCGCGTCCCGCGAGGACGTCCGTGCGCCGGCCGTCCCGCATCACGAACCGCCCGTCGATCAGGACGTGCGGGATGCCGACCGGCAGCGTACGGGGAGCCTCGAAGGTGGAGCCCGCCGCGACCGTGTCCGGGTCGAAGAGGACCAGGTCGGCGCGGTAGCCCTCGCGGACGACGCCCCGGTCGGGCAGGCGCAGCCGGGCGGCCGGGCGCGAGGTGAGGTGCGCGACGGTCTCCTCCAGCGACATGACGCCCAGCTCTCGCGCGTACCGCCCGAGGTACTGCGGGAACGTGCCGTACGCGCGCGGGTGCGGCTTGAAGCCCTGCAGGATGCCGTCGCTGCCGCCCGTGTGCACGGGGTGCCGCATGATCGCCCGGACGTTCTCCTCGTGGCCGACGTGCTGGAGGATCGTCGAGCCGAGGTTGTCGTTGATCAGGAGCCTGCGGGCGGTGACCCACGGCTCCTCGCCGCGCTGGGCCGCGGACCGGGCGATGGTCTTGCCGACGCAGGAGGCGAGCCCGGGGTCGCTCACGCCGGAGATCTCGATGGTGTCCCACTCGATGGGCACGCCGTGGCAGCCGTCCGCCCCGACGCCCTCCATGTGGTGGCGGATCTTCTCGGCGGTCCCTTCGTCCTTGAGCCGGGCGAGGATCGCGTCGGGCCCGCCCTCGCTCGCCCAGCTGGGCAGCATCGCCACGAGCGTCGTGCAGCCCGGGGTGTAGGGGTACGTGTCGAGCGTGATGTCCGCCCCGCCCGCGAGGGCGTCGTCGAGGAGGGCGAGCAGGTCCGGGGCCTTCCCCTTGTTCACGCCGAAGTTCATGGTGGCGTGGGCCAGGTGGAGGGGGCAGTGCGCGGTCCGGGTGAGGTTCACCATCTCCTCGTACGCCTGGAGGGCGCCGGCTCCGTAGCTGCGGTGGTGCGGGCAGTAGTAGCCCTGGTGGGCCGCGACCACCTTGCAGAGCTCGGTGAGCTCGGAGTCGTCGGCGTACATGCCCGGCGTGTAGGTGAGCCCCGACGACATGCCGACGGCGCCTTCCCGCATCCCCTCGGCGACGAGCTGCTTCATGCGGTCCAGCTCGGCGGGGGTCGCGGGGCGGTCGTCCCAGCCCAGCGCGTACATGCGGACGGTGCCCTGCGGGATCAGGTACGCGGCGTTCACCGCGATGCCGTGGCCGCCGTGGGCGGTGTCGAGGGCGTCGAGATATCCGCCGACGGTGCGCCACGTGAAGTCGATGTCGCTGCCGTCGCCGTTCCAGCCGGTGATGGCCTGGCGGACCTGGGCGAGCGTGCGGTCGTCGACGGGGGCGTAGGAGAGGCCGTCCTGCCCGATGACCTCCAGGGTGACGCCCTGGGCGGCCTTCGCGGAGTGGTCGGGGTCGCGGAGGAGGGCGAGGTCGCTGTGGGCGTGCATGTCGATGAAGCCGGGCGCGAGGGCGAGGCCTTGGGCGTCGAGGTTGGTCTGCCCCGTGGGGCGGGGGCCCGTCGTCTCCCCCTCCCGGTGGATCGTGGTGATCCTGCCGTCGTGTACGCCGACGTCGGCGCGGTAGGAGGCACCTCCGGTGCCGTCTATGACGCGTGCGTCCCGGATCACCAGGTCCATGGGGGTGGCCTTTCCTCTGCGTTTGGCTGCGACTCGTCTGGTGCTGCACCCGGCCTCCGGCCGGGTCTTTCGCCCCCACCCGCACCACCCGTGCGACTTTCGTCGCCGGGTGCGGGTGGCCCCTGTGGGGCGGATCCGCCCTTGGAGGG
>NZ_LIPN01000302.1 GCF_001418325.1 Streptomyces atriruber
GCCTGGTGGCGGGCGGCCTGCAGGGCCACCTCGCCGGGCGCGCCCTCACCGGCGACGTGCGAGGTGCCGTAGGGGTTGCCGGACTGGAACTGGATGGGGTCGGTGTAGCCGGGCGGCACGATGATGCCGCCCCAGTGGTAGAAGGTGTTCGACAGGGCCAGGATCGTCGACTCCTGGCCGCCGTGGGCGGTGTTGCTCGCGGTGAACGCGGAGAACACCTTGCCCGCGATCTTGCCTTCGAACCAGAGCGGGCCGGTGGTGTCGATGAACGCCCGCAGCTGGCTGGCCGGGTTGCCGAACCGGCTCGGGGTGCCGAACAGGACGGCATCCGCCCAGGACAGGTCGTCGTGGGTGGCCTCTTCGACGTCGGCGGTGGCGGTGCGGTGCTCGACCCAGGCCGGGTTGGAGTTGATCGCGGCCTCCGGGGCGGTCTCGGCGACCCGGCGCAGCCGCACCTGCGCGCCGGCCTTCTCCGCGCCCTCGGCCACCGCCTGAGCCAACGTGTGCACGTTGCCGGTCGCGCTGTAATAGATGATTGCCACGTTCACAGGGTCCACAGCTGTTTCCTTCATTCCTTGCGGTGCTTGCGGTGCTTTCCTTGCCTGCGCTGGGTGTTGGTGTTGTCCTGCGCGCCGGGGTGCCGCTAGCGGGCGATGACCAGGGTGGCGGGCGGGGCGGCGTGGAAGGTGATGTCGCTGAAGCCGGCCTTGGTGAGCCAGGCGTGGTAGTCGGCGCGCCGCCAGGTGCCGCCCTGCTGGCTCTTGAGGAGCATTTCGGAGGCGAACAGCAGCGGGAAGGCGGGGCCGCTGCGGTCGTCGTCGACGACGTAGTCGCAGACCACCAGGGCGCCGCCGGGCTTGAGGGCGTCTTTCAGGCGGGTGAAGACCGCCACGTTGTCCTCGGGCCCTTCCTGGTGGGCGATGTGCGAGTACAGCGCGACGTCGTAGGCGCCGGTGCCGAAGTCGGTGGTGTGGAAGTCGCCGTCGATGCAGGTGAACCGGTCGGCGACGCCGCGTTCGGCGAGCAGCCGGCGGGCGATGGCGTTGATCGGTTCCCAGTCGAGCTGGGTGGCGCGGGCGGCGGGGTTGCGCTCCAGCCAGGTGGCGGAGTAGATGCCGGAGCCGCCGCCGACGTCCAGGATGGAGACGGCGCCGGCCTCGTCCAGGCCCAGCACGTCGGCGGCGACGGCGGCGGCGGGCACCGACTGGGCGGCGATGGCCGGCACGACCTCGCCCCAGTGCGGGTTGTCGGCGACCTCGGTGGTGGGGTCGCTGATCGGGCCGCCGGCGCGGACCACCTCGGGCAGGGCGGCCAGCTTGCCCATGTGGGTGAGCTTGAGGCGGGCCATCGCGGACAGGTCGGCGGGGCGGCCCTTGACCAGGTAGGTGGAGGCGGCCGCGGTGTTGCGGTAGCGGCCCTGGGCCAGGTCGACCAGGCCGATGCTGACCAGGCCGTCCAGCAGGGTCTGGGCGCCGCGTTCGGAGATCTGGGCGCGCTCGGCGAGCTGGGCGGCGCTGTCCGCGCCGCCCTCCAGGTGGGTGAACAGCTGGTGCTCGGCGGCGGCGCCCAGCAGGCCGGTGGACCAGTAGCCGTTGATGAGCCGCAGGATGGTGTCCGGGGTCGGCTGGTTGTCGCTCATGCGGTTCCTCCCCGGCCCGCGGGGGCCGCGTGGGTTCGAAGTGCGGTGCGCAGGGCGGCCACGACCCGGTCGACCTGGTCGGTGCTCAGCTCGGCGTGCATGGGAATGGCGAGGTGGCGGGCGAACAGGTCGGCGGAGATGGGGCAGCTCTGCTTGCCGGCGAAGACCGGCTGCAGGTGGGTGGCCCAGGTGCCGTGGCCGCAGCCGATGCCCTGGCCGCGCAGGTCGCCGGCGAGGGCCGCGCGGTCCACCCGGGGATCCAGGGCGACCAGGTAGGACTGCCAGGCGTGGGTGCGGTCGGCGGGCACCTGCGGCAGCGTCAGGAGCTCCTCGTCAGCCAGGAGTTCGGCGTACTGGGCGGCCACCTGGGCCCGGCGCTGCAGGAGTTCGTCGATCCGGCCGATCTGGACCTGCAGGATGGCCGCGGCGATGTCGGAGAGCTTGAAGTTGTAGCCGACCTCGGTGAACTCCGGGATGGGCAGGCCGACGATCTTCGACTGGTCGAAGATGCTGCCGATGCCGAAGGAGGAGCGCAGCCGGGCGTCGGCGGCGATGGCCGGGTCGGCGGCCAGCAGGGCGCCGCCCTCGCCGCTGCTGGCGCCCTTGCGGCCGTGGAAGGACAGGCAGGCGATGGGGGCCAGCGCGCCGGCCTGGCGGCCCTGGTAGGTGGCGCCGACCGCGCAGGCGGCGTCCTCGATGAGGAACAGGCCGTGCCGGTCGGCCAGGGCCTGCAGTTCGCTGTAGTCGGCGGGCAGGCCCACGGTGTCCACCGCGATGATGCCGGTGGTGCGCGGGGTGATGAGGTCGGCGACCGCCTGGGGGTCCACGGTGTGGGTGTCGGGCCGCACGTCGGCGAAGACGGGCACCGCGTCCAGGTAGCGCACCGCGTGGGCGGGGGCGGGGAAGGTGTAGTCGGCGACGATGACCTCGTCGCCGGGCTTGACGCCCAGCGCGAGCAGGGCCAGGTGCAGGGCGGCGCCGCAGTTGCTGACCGCGACCGCGTCCATGGCGTAGCGCTGGGCCAGCTGGGCCTCCAGGGCCTTGCCCTTGGGGCCCTGTCCGGCCGGCCAGCCGGAGGCGAACACCTCGGCGACGGCGGCCAGTTCCTGCTCGCCCAGGCTGGCGTGGACCAGGGGGATGGGAGGGGTCATGGGGCTCACTTCCCGGAACCGGCGGTGGCAGGGGCAGAGGCGGTGGCGGGCGGCTGGTAGCGCAGCGGGGTGAGTTCCTCGACGTCGTAGCGCTTGCGCATCTCCTCGACGGCCGCGGGGTCCACCGTGGTGCCGCGGGCCCAGATCTCCGCGATCTCTTCGAAGTAGTGCTCGTGGTCGGGCGAGGGGTAGCTCTGGAAGAGCATCTTGACCGGCTTGTCGGTGGCGTTGCGGAAGGCGTGCGGGGTGCCGGGCGGCACGAACATGCAGCCGCCCTCGGCGGCGCGGATGACCCGCTCGCCGGTGGCGGACTGCCAGTGGTGCCAGGTGTCCTTGGTGCGCTCGGTCGGCTCGAAGCACAGCAGGTCCAGCTCGCCCTCCAGGACGTAGAAGAACTCCTGTGACTCGTGGTGCACGTGAGCGCCGACGTCGAAGCCGGGCGGCACGATCACCTCGAAGACGGAGATGACCGAGCCCTGGGCGTGGGTGGCCTTGAAGGTCACCTCCTGGGCCGGAGTGATCAGCTTGCGTCCCTCACCGGGCGGGACGATCAGGCCAGTCATGTGATGGATTTCCTTCGTTCGTACGGACAACTCGCTCAGCACGAAGAGCCCCGGCGGGGGCGCTCCTTGCAGGGGTCAGCCGGCGGCGGCGTCGCTGTTCCAGCGGCCCAGGGCCATCTCGGCGGTGATGCCGGGGCCGAAGCCGGCGATCAGCCCGGTGGCGTCGGGCATCGGGGTGTCCTCTTCGAACAGCCGCAGGGCCGCGTCCAGGACGACGGCGCTGGCGATGTTGCCGTACTCGGTCAGCGTCGACCAGCTGTGCCTGAACACCTTGCGGTCGACGTCGAGGAACTTGGCGAGGTCGTTGAGGATCCGCGGGCCGCCGGCGTGGACGATGTAGAAGTCCAGGTTGCTGGCGTCCCACTGGTGGCCGGCGGCGAAGTCGCGCAGCACCGGGGCGAGCGGCTCCATGGTGCCGGGCACCCGGCGGTCCAGCTGGAAGTGGAAGCCGGTGTCGCGCACCGAGTAGGAGATCCAGTCCTCGGTGTGGGGGATGAGGTAGGAGGAGTTGCGCTCCAGTTCGATGCCGGTGCCGCCGGTGCCGCGCACCACGGCGGCGGCGACCGCGTCGCCGAACAGGCCGTCGGAGAGCAGCGAGCCGATGTCGTCCATGTCGGGCTGGTAGCACAGCGAGCACAGCTCGCAGGAGACGATCAGGACGTTGCTGCCGGGGTGGGCCACGCAGAAGTCGTGGGCCCGGTTGATCGCGGCGCCGCCCGCGGCGCAGCCCAGCTGGGCGATGGGGATCTGCCGGGTGTCGGAGCGGAAGCCCATCTTGTTGATGAGCCAGGCGGTGAGCGAGGGCATCAGGAACCCGGTGCACGACACGTAGATGATCGCGTCGATGTCGCGGGCGGTGACCTCGGCGTTGGCCAGGGCCTCCTCGACGACCTGGGGGGTGCGCTTTTTGGACTCCGCCTCGTAGATGCGGTTGCGCTCGGTCAGGCCCGGGTGCTCGAGGGTCTTCTCGATGGGCTGGACGATATGCCGCTTCAGCACCCCCGTGTTGCGGATCAGTCGAAGCGCCAGGGGAAGCTGCGGCTTTCCGGCGTGGACCCTCTCGGCAAATTCCAGCGTCTCTTCCGCCGTGATGACGTATTCCGGCACACGCACTGACGGCTTGCATAGCCTAGGCATATCGGGAATCCACTTTCTCTAGAGTCTGCCTTCTGCACGTGAAGTAGCTTTCGCGCACTCCCGGTGCCGCCCGGGTCGGGCGGCGGCGGGGGCAGCTGGGACGGCGTCTGCCGCGCCGCCTTCGCCGGGCCCGGGCAACCGCCCCGGCAGGACGGGGGGGTTGCCCGGGCGCCGGGGAAGGCGGCGCGGGAGGGTGGACCGGCCCGGGGGCCGGCTGGTGCAGGAACGCGGCAGTGCAGGAAACGCGGCGGTGCGGGAAACGCGGCCGTGCAGGAACGAGGACCGCAAGGAACGCGGC
>NZ_LIPN01000303.1:0-17710 GCF_001418325.1 Streptomyces atriruber
CGGGGCGCCGTAGGGCGAGCCACCGCCCTGCGGCGGGGGGTCGTACGGGGAGCCGCCGCCCTGCGGTGGCTGCTGCGGCGGCTGCTTCTTGAACGGGTCGTCGTCCGGCGGCGGATATTGCGGCGGTTCGGTGCTCATGGCCCGAGTCGACCGCTTCGGCACCGGCTCCGCATCCGGCGAGCGGCCGACCGGGTTACCCGGCCGCCGCCCCGCTCAGAGCCTGTGTCACAGCCCCGGTCGGATCAGTGGGCGTCCTCTGGTGCGTGCGATCGCAAGGCGCCGGAACGCCCTCGTAGCGGAGCTACCAGGGCGTTTCGGCAACGCGGCGAGCGTGCGTGCCGGACGATGCCCACCGGCCGGGGTCATGACACAGGCTCTCACCCCGCGACGAAGGTGTTCGCCGCCTTGTCGTGCCAGCACTGGCGCCACGGCCGGTCGAAGACGCACCACAGCACGCCGACGACGCCGATCACCAGCACGCCAGGGACGCTGTACACCAGCCAGCGCCGCAGCGCCGCCCCGAAGGTCGGCGCCTCGTGCTCCTCGATGTCCCGCACCTCGATGCCGCACACCTTCTTGCCGAGGGTGCGGCCCCACTTGGCGGTCGGCAACGCTTCGTAGACGACGCCGAAGAGCAGCAGGACGGCGAGGATGAGGCCGAAGTACCCCGCGGTGGTGCCGTCGAGGAGCCAGACCGTGGTCTTCTCGCCGGAGAGCTTCGCCGCGTCGATCTTGCCGTCGATGTGGTCGGCGGCCTTGGTGCCGAGCGGCAGCGCGGCGGCGCCGGTGACGGCGGCGAGCACGAGGGTGTCGACGAGCCGTGCGGCCAGGCGCCTGCCGAGCCCGGCGGGCCTGGCCGCGGCCTGGGCCTGCGCGACCGCGAGGAACGGGTCCTCGGCGACCGGCTTCCACGGCACGACGGGCTGTCCCTCGCCCTGCTGCGCGGGGGTTCCGCTGGTCCCGGGCACCGGGGACTGCGCGAGCTGGTGCACCTGCTGGGCCCAGGAGGGCGAGCCGCCGCCGGGCCCGGAGGTGACGGGCGAGGACACGCCGCCCTGCTGCGGCACGGAGGGCTGGGGCTGCGGGGCCGGGGACTGCGGGGCCTGGGGCTGCTGCTGCCCCTGGGGCTTCGGGGCCTGGGGCTGCTGGGTCTGGGGCTGCTGGGTCTGGGGCGGTGTGGCCGCCTGCGGCGGTACTCCGCCCTGCTGCGGTACGGAGGGCTGCCGGTCGGCGGCGGTCCTGCCGCCCTGCTGCGCGGACTTGGGGCGGATCGCGCGGATCGCCATGGTGCCGTCGGTACCGGCCGACGCGGCGGGCGTGGCCTGCCCGCCGGGCTTCTCGGCCGCGGGCCGCACCGGCCCGGTCGGCCGACGGAACGTCACCGTGCCCTCGCCCGCCGCCGGTTTGGCGGCGCCTGGCTTGACGGCGCGGATCGTGACGGTGCCGGGGTTGCTCTCGTCGTGCGGCGGCTCGGCGGCGTCCGGGGCCTTGGGGGCTTCCGGGGCCTCGGCTGCCTCGGGCGCCGCGTCGCTCGGCACCCCGCTCGGCACCCGCGGGTCGGCCTGGCCGGGAGCACCGCCCCAGGACACCCGGCGCTCCTGCTCGCCGCCGAGGCCGGACTGCCGCCCCGCGTCGGCCTGCCAGGCGGAGGCGGGCTCGGGCCGCGACCCGTGCTGGTTCGCCCCGGTGTGCGCCGCTCCGGGCTGCGCCGACTCCGGGCGCGCCGCCTCGAACCGGCCCGTCTCCGGATCCCCCTGCTCGGACTGACCCGCGTGCGGTGCCTCGTCGAAGAAGACGGGGCCCGTCTCCTCCGCGGGCGCCGCGGCCGCCGGGGCGGCGCCCGCGCCGGGCGGGGGCGGCAGCGGCTCACCGTCGGACGGCGCGGGACGGCTCGTACCGGGCACCCAGGCGGCACCGTTCCAGTACCGGACATATCCGGGAATGGACGGGTCGGGGTAGTAGCCTTCGCGCGGCCGATCGTCGCCTGGGGCCGGAGTTGGGGCGCTCATGTCCGTCGTCCCGTATCTGCTCGGGGGTCTTTTTGGGGCTCCACATCTATCAGACCTCCGTGTCCCGTCGGGCGGCTCCCGCCCTACGGACCACTTTCCGGGCACGCTCCTCACACATCCCCCGCGTCGCCCACGCCCCCTCGCGGCCACCTCCCCGAAGTCGTCCGAAGAAATTTCCCGGAACCCGCGTAATGCTTCGTGGATCTCGCGCTCTCCACTCGTACGGGTCCGCTCCAGGACCCACGTGAAGAGCTGCAACGAGAAGGAAGGGCATCGACATGCACTCCGTGGTGGAACGCGAGCTGGAGCTCAAACTGGTCCTCTCGCCGGAACGGGCCATCCCCGTCCCGGCCCGCCTCACCTACCGCACCGCCGACCCCTACGCCGTCCACATCGCCTTCCACATCGGCTCCGAGCACCCGGTGAACTGGACGTTCGCCCGGGAGCTCCTGGTGGAGGGGGTGTTCAGGCCGTGCGGCCACGGGGACGTGCGGGTCTGGCCGACGAAGGTGGAGGGGCGCAGCGTCGTCCTGATGGCGCTCAGCTCGCCGGACGGCGACGCCCTCCTGGAAGCGCCCGCCGCCGCGGTGTCGGCGTGGCTGGAGCGGACGCTGCGGGTGGTCCCTCCGGGTTCTGAGGCCGAGCAGCTCGGCATCGACGACGGCCTCGCCGAGCTGCTCGCACCCGCCTCCGGCCGTGGCCGCGCGGACGAGCTGTGGCTGAGCGACCCGTGGCCCTCGGACGAGTCCAAGGACGGTGAGTGAGCTCCGCCGCCACGGGGGCGATCGCGGAGAGACGTCAGAACAGCTTGCCCGGGTTGAGGAGTGAGTGCGGGTCGAAGGCCGCCTTGACGGCCTGCTGCATCTCCACTCCCACCGGGCCGATCTCGCGCGCCAGCCACTCCTTCTTGAGGACGCCGACACCGTGTTCACCGGTGATGGTGCCGCCGAGTTCGAGGCCGAGGGCCATGATCTCGTCGAAGGACTCACGGGCGCGCCGGCCCTCGTCGGGGTCCGCCGCGTCGAAGCAGACGGTGGGATGGGTGTTGCCGTCGCCCGCATGCGCGCAGACCCCGACGGTCAGGTCGTACTTCTCACCGATGCGCTCGACCCCTTCGAGCATCTCCGCGAGCTTCGAGCGCGGCACGCACACGTCGTCGATCATCGTGCTGCCCTTGATGGCTTCGAGTGCGGTGAGGGACAACCGCCGTGCCTGGAGCAGCATTTCCGACTCGGCCGCGTCCTCGGCGGGGACGACCTGGGTGGCGCCCGCGGCCTCGCAGAGCGCGCCGACGGCGGCGAGGTCGGCGGCGGGGTCCGGGGTGTCGAAGGCGGCGAGCAGGAGCGCCTCGGTGGTCTCGGGCAGGCCCATGTGGGCCAGCGCGTTGACGGCCTTCACCGTCGTACGGTCCATCAGTTCGAGGAGCGACGGGACGTGGCCGCCCTCCATGATCCTGCAGACGGCGTCGCACGCGGCCTGCGCCGAGGGGAACTCGGCGGCCAGGACGAGCTGTTGGGGCGGCTCGGGCTTGAGGGCGAGGACGGCGCGGACGACGATGCCGAGGCTGCCCTCGGAGCCGACGAAGAGCCGCGTCAGGTCGTATCCCGCGACGCCCTTGGCGGTGCGGCGTCCGGTGCTCATGAGCCGCCCGTCGGCGAGGACGACGTCGAGCCCGAGGACGTACTCCGCGGTGACCCCGTACTTCACGCAGCACAGGCCGCCGGAGGCGGTGCCGATGTTCCCGCCGATGGTGCACGTCTCCCAGCTGGAGGGGTCCGGCGGGTAGTACAGGCCGTGCTCGCCGACCGCGCGGGACAGCGCGGCGTTGACGACGCCCGGCTCCACGACCGCGATGCGGTCGACGGGACTGATCTCCAGGATGCGGTCCATCTTGACGAGGGACAGGACGATGCAGCCGTCGCTGGCGTTCGCGGCGCCGGACAGACCGGTGCGGGCGCCCTGCGGGACGACCGGGACGCGCAGTTCGGTGGCGGTGCGCATGACGTGCTGGACCTGCTCGACGGTGCGTGGCAGCACCACGACGGCCGGCTCGCCCGCTTCGCAGAAGCTCGCCATGTCGTGGGCGTACGAGGAGGTGACGTCCGGGTCGGTGAGGATCGCCTCGTCCGGGAGGCCGTCCCGGAGGAGTTCGACGAGGGTGCGGCTCATGATCACAGCCTCGCACCCGGGGCCATCGGTGTGAACCCGTGTGCGACCTCCTTCCACATGCCGGGATGTGCTCTTCGTATGGACGTCACTGACGCACAGTGACGTCATGAGGCCTTCGGTGAAGCGTGTGCTGATCGGCTCCGTGGCGGGGAGCGTGGTGCTCGGCGGCGTGCTCGTGCTGCTGCCCCCGTACGACGAGAAGGCGGCGAAGGCGGCGCCGCCCGCGCTCGGCCCGGCCGGACGGGCGATGGCGGCCGTGGGGGCCGGGGCGCCCGCCGCGCTGCCGGACCTGGCGGCGCTCATCGGTGAGCGCGAGGCGCATCTGCGGGCCCATCCCGGGGACGACCAGTCGTGGGCGGTGCTCGGCTCGGCGTATCTGGCGCGGGGCGTGCGGCGTGCGGACGTCGCGGACTTCCCGAAGGCCGAGCGGGCGCTGAACACGTCGCTGAAGGCGAAGCCGGAGGGGAATCCGGAGGCCCTGACGGGTCTCGCCACGCTCGCCAACGCCCGGCACGACTTCCGTGCCGCCAAGAAGTGGGGCGAGCTCGCGGCGAAGCAGGCGCCGAAGCGGTGGGCCGCGTATCCCGCGCTGATCGACGCGTACACCGGGCTCGGTGACGCGAAGGGCGTGGGCAGGGCCCTGGAGTCCTTGCAGGAGCTGGGTTCGGGCACCGCGGTGATGACGCGGTCCGGAGAGGTCTACCGCAACCGCGGCTGGCGCGAGGACGCGAACGCCGCGCTCACCGACGCGGCGGCGCTCGCCGAGGCGCCCGCGGCGAAGGCGGCGGCCCTGTACCGCGTCGCGGAGCTCGCGTGGGAGCGGGGCGAGCCGACGGTGGCACTGCGCTACTACGACGCGGCGCTGGCCGCCGACGCCGAGCACCACCCCTCGCTGGCGGGCCGGGGCCGCGCCCTGGCCGCGCTGGGCCGCTCCTCGGAGGCGCTGCACGCCTACCGTTCGGCGCTCGCCCGGCATCCGCTGCCCGAATACGCCCTGGAGCTGGGCGAGTTGTACGAGTCGCTGAAGCTGATCCCGGCGGCGCGGGCGCAGTACGGCGCGCTGCGGGCCCGGGTGGAGCAGGAGGGTGCGGGCGGCATCAACAACGAGCGGATCCTCGGCCTCTTCGAGGCGGACCACGGTGACGCCGACGCGGCGGTGGAGCGGCTGACCGCGGAGTACGAGCGGCACGGCAGTCCGGAGACCGCGGACGCGCTGGGCTGGGCGCTGCACCGGTCCGGGGACGGGGAGGCGGGCCTGAAGCTCGTGACGAAGGCGATGGAGAAGGGCCCGCGCAGCGCCCTCTTCGCCTTCCACCGGGGCACGATCGAGCGGGAGTCGGGCCGGTACGGCGCCGCGCGCCGCCATCTCCGTGAGGCGCTGCGGATCAACCCGTACTTCTCGCCGCTGGGCGTGCCCGCGGCGAAGCGGGCGCTGGAGGCGCTGGGCGAGCCGCCGGAGGGCGGGCCCGAGCAGATGTACGCGCCGCGCCCGGTGGCCCCGGTCCGCCAGGCCGCTCCCCCGCGCCGCCAGACGCCGCGTGCCCAGCCACCCGCCCAGCCGCGGCCCCGGACCGCCCCCAGTACGGTCCGGACCGCCCCGGCGCGTTAGCCCACCACCGAACCCGGTCGGCTGCGGGTCCGTCATGGCTGATCGCGCAGTTCCCCGCGCCCCTTACGGGGCGCGGGACGGCGACTAGAGATTGCCGCGCTTCTCCTGCTCGCGCTCGATCGCCTCGAAGAGCGCCTTGAAGTTGCCCTTGCCGAAGCCCATCGAGCCGTGCCGCTCGATCATCTCGAAGAAGACGGTCGGGCGGTCCTGGACCGGCTTGGTGAAGATCTGCAGCAGGTAGCCGTCCTCGTCGCGGTCGACGAGGATCTTCAGCTCGCGCAGGGTCTCGACGGGGACGCGCGTCTCGCCGGCCCACTCGCCGAGGGTGTCGTAGTACGAGTCGGGGGTGTCCAGGAACTGGACGCCCGCCGCGCGCATCGTGCGGACGGTCTCCACGATGTCGTTCGTGGCGAGCGCGATGTGCTGGACGCCCGCGCCGCCGTAGAACTCCAGGTACTCGTCGATCTGCGACTTCTTCTTGGCGATGGCGGGCTCGTTGATCGGGAACTTGACCTTGAGCGTCCCGTCGGCCACCACCTTCGACATCAGCGCGCTGTACTCGGTCGCGATGTCGTCGCCCACGAACTCCTTCATGTTCGTGAAGCCCATGACCTTGTTGTAGAAGCCGACCCAGTCGTTCATCTTGCCGAGCTCGACATTGCCGACACAGTGGTCGATCGCCTGGAAGGTCCGCTTGGCCGGCGGCTCGACGATCGGGTTCGCGGCCACGAAACCGGGCAGATACGGGCCGTCGTAGTCGGTGCGCTCCACCAGGGTGTGGCGGGTCTTGCCGTACGTGGCGATGGCGGCGAGGACGACCTTGCCGTTCTCGTCCTTGACCTCGTAGGGCTCCGTGATGCCCCGTGCGCCCTGCTCGACGGCGTAGGCGTACGCGGCACGCGCGTCCGGCACCTCGATGGCGAGGTCGACGACGCCGTCGCCGTGCTCCGCCACGTGGGAGGTGAGGAAGTGGCCCCAGTCCGTGGAGGGCTTGATGACGGAGGTGAAGACGAAGCGCGCACCGCCGTTCGTGAGGACGTAGCTCGCGGTCTCGCGGCTGCCGTTCTCCGGTCCGGAGTAGGCGACCAGCTTCATGCCGAAGGCCGTGGAGTAGTAGTGCGCCGCCTGCTTGGCGTTGCCCACGGCGAAGACGACCGCGTCCATTCCCTTGACCGGGAAGGGGTCGGCCTCGCGCGCGGTGTCGGGTGTGGTGTGGGTGGTGGTCTCAGTCATGGTGTGAGGCTCCCGCCGAACCACAAGGTGCGCAATAGTTCGCGTTTTCAGTGGTCAATCTGCCCAGCGGGTGGCCACGATGGGCGGGCTATCTGTACATCATGACCACCATGGAGGCGTCATGGCGATCGATCATCTGGACGGCAGACTCATCGTGCTGCTGGCACGGGAGCCGCGTATCGGGGTTCTTGAGGCGTCCCGCAGGCTCGGCGTGGCGCGCGGCACGGTGCAGGCGCGGATGGACCGGCTTCAGTCCAATGGAGTCATCCGCGGCTTCGGCCCGGAGGTCGATCCCGCGGCGCTCGGCTACCCCGTCACGGCCTTCGCGACGCTGGAGATCAAACAGGGCCAGGGCGCGGACGTACGGGCCCATTTGGCGACCGTCGCCGAGGTTCTGGAGCTGCACACCATCACCGGTCACGGCGACATGCTCTGCCGTCTCGTGGCCCGGTCGAACGCGGATCTCCAACGTGTGATCGACCGGGTGGTGGGCTTTGATGGCATCGTCCGGGCTTCCACGGCGATCGTCATGGAAAACCCCGTTCCGCTGCGGATCATCCCGCTGGTGGAGCAGGCGTCCGAAGACCCCTGATTCACCGACCCGGGTCACCGCCCCGGGTCACCGACTAGTGAGTACCTTCGGAAAGGCGAGGTGAGCACTTCAGTGAATTTCTGGGACTACCTCGGCAACCGCCACCAGCAACTGCTGACGGACGCGTTCCAGCACGCGAGCGCCGTCTTCCAGTGCATGGTCGTCGCCACCCTCATCGGCGTACTGATCGGCGTCCTCACGTACCGCAGCGAATGGGCGGGCAATCTCGCCACGACCACCACGTCCACCATCCTCACCGTGCCGTCCCTCGCCATGATCGGCCTGCTGATCCCGGTCGTCGGTCTCGGAGTCGCCCCGACCGTCATCGCGCTGACCCTGTACGGGCTCCTGCCGATCGTGCGCAACGCCATCGTCGGGCTGCGGGGCGTCGACCCGTCGCTGATCGACGCCGCCAAGGGCATCGGGATGTCCCGGCTGGCCCGCCTCTTCAAGGTGGAGCTGCCGATCGCCTGGCCGCCCATCCTGACCGGCATCCGCGTCTCCACGCAGATGCTGATGGGCATCGCGGCCATCGCCGCGTACGCATCCGGTCCCGGGCTCGGCAACGAGATCTTCCGCGGAATCGGCTCGCTCGGCAGCAAGAACGCCCTCAACCAGGTGCTCGCGGGCACGCTCGGGATCATCGTCCTGGCGCTGCTCTTCGATGCCGCGTACGTCCTGATCGGCAGGCTGACCATCCCGAGGGGGATCCGTGTCTGAGACCACCGCCAGCGAGAGCGCACCGAACGAGGGCGCGACGGCCGAGGGCACCGGGCGGGCCGCCACCACCACTTCCGGCGCGACGATCGAGCTGGAGAACCTCACCAAGCGCTATCCGGGCACCAGCGACCCCGCCGTGGACAGCGTGAACATGGAGATCAAGGCGGGCGAGATCGTCATCTTCGTGGGCCCCTCCGGCTGCGGGAAGTCGACCACCCTGAAGATGATCAACCGGCTCATCGAGCCGACCGGCGGCCGCATCCGCATCAACGGCGAGGACGTCACCGACATCGACCCGGTGAAGCTGCGCCGCAAGGTCGGATACGCGATCCAGTCCTCCGGTCTCTTCCCGCACATGACCGTCGCCCAGAACATCGCGCTCGTGCCGAAGATGGTCGGCTGGGGCAAGTCGAGGATCAAGTCGCGGGTCGAGGAGATGCTCGACCTGGTGGGGCTCGACCCGGGCGAGTTCCACGGCCGCTATCCGCGCCAGCTCTCCGGCGGCCAGCAGCAACGCGTCGGCGTGGCACGGGCGTTGGCGGCCGATCCGCCCGTCCTGCTGATGGACGAGCCGTTCGGCGCCGTCGACCCGATCACCCGCGACCACCTCCAGGACGAGCTGATCCGGCTCCAGCACGAGCTGCACAAGACGATCGTCTTCGTCACCCATGACTTCGACGAGGCCATCAAGCTCGGCGACCGCATCGCCGTCCTGCGGGAGCGCTCGCACATCGCGCAGTTCGACACCCCGGAAGCCATCCTCACCAACCCCGCCGACGACTTCGTGTCGGGCTTCGTGGGCGCGGGCGCGGCCCTCAAGCGCCTCAACCTCACCCGCGTGCGCGACGTGGAGATCGCCGACATCCCGACGGTGACCGTCGACGACCCGCTGCAGGACATCTTCGACAAGCTGCGCGGCGGCGGCACCAACGAACTGCTCCTGCTCGACAAGCGCGGCCGCCCCTACAAGTGGCTGCGCCGCGGCGACCTGATGCGCGCCAAGGGCTCGCTGGCCCGCGCGGGCACCCTCGTGCACGACACGGTGACCCGCGACGCCACCCTGCGCGACGCGCTGGAGGCCGTCCTCACGGACAACGCGGGCCGGGTCGCGGTGACCGGGCGGCGCGGCGAGTACACGGGCGTCGTCGACATGGAGACGCTGATGAACTCCGTCCACGAGATGCTGGAGGCCGACCGCCTCGAAGCCGTGGAGCACCAGCACGAACTGGAGGAGCAGCGCGCCCGGCTGACCCATGACGAGCAGGAGGGTTACGGCGGGGAGGCGAACGCGTGACAGGCACCTCCGGGGGCACGCCCCGGATCCCGGACCGCAAGCGGTCGCCGAAGCAGGCGACGCGGCCGCAGGGCGAGCACGAGGTCAAGGGGCTCGCCTTCCGTGACGAGGGCGAGGCCGAGCTGGAGGCCCCGCCGGCGCTGGTCGCCGCGAAGCCGCCGCGCCGGGTCACCTGGCAGAAGCTGACCTTCCTGCCCGCCGTGCTCGCGGTGGTCCTGCTGGCGACCTGGTGGTGGTTCCAGCAGGCCGACCTCGACTCGATCTCCAAGAACGCGCTGGCGAACGGGAACGTCTGGCTCCGGCTGCGCCAGCACATCCAGCTCACGGTGATCTCGACGTTCTTCGTGCTCATCATCGCCATCCCGCTCGGCATCCTGCTGACCCGCAAGAAGCTGCGCAAGGGCGCACCGGTCGCGATGGCCGTGGCCAACATCGGCCAGGCGACCCCCGCGATCGGCCTCCTCGCGCTCCTGGTGATCTGGCTGGGCATCGGCGAGAAGGCGGCCCTGATCGGCATCATCATCTACGCCGTCCTGCCGGTCCTCTCCAACACGATCGCGGGCCTGAAGGCGAACGACCCGACCCTGATCGAGGCGGCACGCGGCATCGGCATGTCACCGCTGGGCGTCCTGTCGAAGGTCGAACTCCCCCTGGCCGTCCCGCTGATCCTCGCGGGCGTCCGCACGGCGCTCGTCCTGAACGTCGGCACGGCGACGCTCGCCACGTTCGGCGGGGGCGGCGGCCTCGGCGACCTGATCACGACGGGCATGACCAACCAGCGCATGCCGGTCCTCATGCTCGGCTCGATCCTGACGATCGCGCTGGCGCTCCTGGTGGACTGGCTGGCCTCGCTGGCCGAACTGGTCCTGCGCCCCAGGGGCCTGGAGGTGGACGCATGAGGATCACCGGGATCACCGCGCGCACGACCGTGGCCGCCGTCCTGGGCGGCGCCCTGCTGGCGAGCTGCGGACTCACCAGCGGCAGCCCGATGGTGGACGACGTCAAGCCCGGCTCCATCGGCAAGGGCCTGCCGCTGAAGGGCGCCGATCTGACGGTCACGTCCAAGGAGTTCACCGAGCAGCTCATCCTGGGCGCGATCATGGGCATCGCGTTCGAGGCGGCGGGCGCGGACGTGCTCGACCGCACCGGCATCCAGGGCTCGATCGGTGCGCGGGAGGCCGTCAAGGGCGGCGACGCGGATGCCATGTACGAGTACACGGGCACCGCCTGGATCACGTACCAGGGCAACACCGAGCCGATCACCGACCCGCAGAAGCAGTGGCAGGCGGTGCACGACGCGGACCTGAAGAACGGCGTCACCTGGCTCGACCCGGCCACGCTCAACAACACCTACGCCCTGGCGATGAACCAGAAGAACGCGGCGAAGTACAAGACGAAGACGCTCTCGGACGTCGCGGCGCTGTCGAAGTCGGACCCGAAGGCCGTATCGCTGTGCGTGGAGAGCGAGTTCGCGTCGCGGGAGGACGGGCTGCCCGGCATGCAGAAGGAGTACGGGATGAACGTCCCCTCCTCCAGCATCACCAAGATGGACACCGGGATCATCTACACCCAGGCCTCCAAGGGGACGTGCACGTACGGCGAGGTCTTCACGACCGACGGCCGGATCAAGGCGATGAACCTGACGACGATGGAGGACGACAAGCACTTCTTCCCCAACTACAACGCCGCCCCGGAGATCAACAGCAAGGCGCTGAAGGAGCATCCGGAGATGGCGGAGGTGCTGGCCCCCATCACGAAGAAGCTGAACAACACGGTGGCGCGGGACCTCAACTCCAAGGTGGACGTGGACGGTCAGGACCCGCACGAGGTGGCGAAGGACTGGCTGATCCAGGAGGGCTTCGTGAAGGAGTAGCGGCAACCGGCGCCGCTTCCGGGCCACTTGCCAGAGCCCTGATGCAAAGATCTCGATGCAAAGACTCCGTTGCAAAAAGCATTGCAACGGAGTCTTTGCATCTCTACGCTGCCGGACATGACGGATGACGACGGGCCCGAGCCCCGGAAGGTCCACCACCTGAACCCGCGCTCACTGCGGGGCCTCGCGCACCCCCTGCGCATGCGGCTGCTCTCCTCCCTGCGCCTCGAAGGCCCGGCCACGGCGTCCCAACTCGCCGTCCGCCTGGGCGAGTCGAGCGGCGCGACCAGCTACCACCTGCGCCAGCTCGCGGAGTACGGCTTCGTCGAGGACGACCCGGACCGGGGCAAGGGCAGGGAGCGGTGGTGGCGCTCCGCCCACCAGGGCACGCGCACCGACGAGGAGCTCATCCGGGACCGGAGCCCGGAGGTGCAGGCCGCGCTCAGCACGCTCCTGTTCGAGTACGCGACGCAGCGCGCCCAGGAGGTGACCACCTGGATCGCGACGCGGCACGAGTGGTCGAAGGAGTGGGACGAGTCGGCGGACACGAGCGACTACACCCTGTACCTGACCCCGGAGCAGGCGTCCGAACTGAGCCACAAGGTCAGCGCGCTCATGGAGGGCTACCGATCGTCGCCCCCGCCCGAGGGCACCCCGGACGTGGCCCAGGTGCGCGTCCACTCCCACATCTTCCCGACCCGCCAGGAGAGGCCCCGCCCATGAACCCCGACGTCCATCTGATGCTGCACGGCGAGCGCGCCGAGCGGTTACGCCGAGCGGCTGCGCCCCGACGCGTGAGACACCACCGTCTCCGCACTCAACTCGGCTGGAGCCTGGTCGAGTTGGGCCTCCGGCTGGTCAGCAGCTCGGGACCTTCCCGCCCTTTTCCAGGGCCCGCAGCACGTCGACCGTTCCCTTCAGCGTCGTGACCGGGACCAGCCGCAGCCCCTTCGGCAGCTCGGCCTGAGCGTCCGAGCACTCGTCCTTCGGGACGAGGAACACGGTCGCGCCGTCGCGGCGCGCGCCCTGCGTCTTCATGGCGACGCCGCCGACCGGGCCGACCTTGCCGTCGGCCGTGATCGTGCCGGTACCCGCGATCGTGCGGCCGCCCGTGAGGTCGCCGCCGCTGCCGTCGCCGTCGAGCTTGTCGATGATGCCGAGCGAGAGGAACAGGCCCGCGCTCGGCCCGCCAATCTTGCCGAGGTCGGCCTTGACCTTCACCTTGTCGGTGTCGTCGACACCGTTCGCCTTCAGATAGGTCAGCGCCGCGGCCGTGGCGTCGTCCTGCGACTTCTTCATGTCGCCGAGGTTGTGCTTCTCGACTTCCTTGACGTTGTCGCCGACGGGATAGACGGAGTCCTTCGGCATCACGGCACGATCGCTCCGGAACCACCCGTCGATCACATCACCGAGGTACACGTCCATCTGCGGCCCCGTGGCGACGATGGTCGTCATCCGCAGCTCACCGCGGGTCTCCCGGGTCGGCACGCCGCTGACCGTCAGGACGGGCTTCCCCTCGTGCTTCCCGAGCACGTCCGCCGTCCCCCCGGGCTGAGCCACGGCGAACGGCAACGGCGCGAGCCCCGCGACGGCGAGCAGAGCCACGACGGGCAGGGCGCAGACGGCGAGGGCCTGGGGGCGCGTAAGACGAGAGAACGAGAACACGGGATCAATCTAACGCGCGGGGGCCCTTCGGCCGTGGGCCAGGTCATCGCCGGCTGCGCCGAGCTCGTCCTCGATCGCCGGACGGGCTCGGCATTCCACGGGCTCGACATTCCCTCGGGCCTCAGCGCAACGCGTCGGCGACTTCTCTCGCCGCGTCCACGACCCGCGGCCCCACCCGCTCCGGCACCGAGTCCGCCAGCATGACGACGCCGACGCTGCCCTCCAGGCCGGTTACGCCCACCAGCGGGGCGGCCGCGCCGCTCGCGCCTGCCTCCAGTTCGCCGTGGGTGAGGGCGTACCCGGGGTCCGTCACCAGCCCCTGCCGGGCCGCGAGGATCGCCCGGCCCGCCGCTCCCCGGTCCAGGGGGTGCCGGAAGCCCGTTCGGTAGGCGACGTGGTAATCCGTCCACGTGGGCTCGACCACCGCGACCGCGAGGGCCTCCGAGCCGTCGACGAGCGTGAGGTGGGCCGTCGCCCCTATGTCCTCCGCGAGCGAGCGCAGCGCGGGCAGCGCGGCCTCGCGCACCAGCGGGTGCACCTGCCGCCCGAGCCGCAGCACGCCGAGGCCGACGCGGGCCCGGCCGCCCAGGTCGCGTCGCACGAGGGCGTGCTGTTCGAGCGTGGCGAGCAGGCGGTAGACCACGGTGCGGTTCACGCCGAGCTTGTTGGAGAGCTCGGTGACCGTCAGTCCGTGGTCGGTGTCGGCCAGCAGCTTGAGGACGCGCAGTCCTCGGTCGAGCGTCTGGGAAGTCTCCGCGGTCACGACGCCCACTCCTTAGGTGAGGGTCGGCGGCCCCCTTACGCGGCGGTTGCGCCGCCGGTCCCGTGGGCGACGCGCGTCAGAGGCCGCCGGTCGGAACACCGGCTGCGCTCCGCGGCGGCGCTGCCACGGGGCGTGTGCGTTGCGGGGACAGTAGCGAGGCCGTCCCGCTCAGCGGAAGACTTCGTCCAGAATCCGGGCACCGGGGCGCCCCTAGCGCCCCCCATTGCCCCGTTACGCGGCGGCCGCCCGGGAGGCCGCGCGCACGACCTCCGCACACGACCTCCCCACTTGGAACCCCCGGCTCCTTGGCCGGTCATCACCGCATGCCGTCACTTCATGCGGGTGGCCCACTCCTGGACCTTCTCGATGCGCTGCCGCAGCTGCCCCGCCGTGGCCTCGGCGCTCGGCGGACCCCCGCACGTGCGCCGCAGCTCGGTGTGGATCACGCCGTGCGGCTTCCCGCTCTGATGGACGTACGCGCCGACCATCGTGTTGAGCTGCTTCCGCAGCCCGAGGAGCTCCTTGTGGGAGACGACCGGCCGCCGCTCGGCGGGCAGCTCCAGCAGGTCCGCCTCCTCGTCCGGCTTCTTCTTGCTGTGGGCGATCTGCCGGGCCTGCCGCTTCTGGAGCAGCATCTGCACCTGGTCGGGTTCGAGGAGCCCGGGGATGCCCAGGTAGTCCTGCTCCTCCTCGCTGCCCGGGTGCGCCTGCATGCCGAACTCGGCGCCGTCGAAGAGCACGCGGTCGAAGACGGCCTCGGACTCCAGGGCCTCGAAGGAGAACTGCTCCTGCTCCCCGGTGTCCTCGTCCTCCTGCTTGTTCGCCTCGTCCATCTCGGCCTCGGACTCGGCGTAGGGGTCCTCCTCGCCCTCCTTCTTCGGCTTGTCGAGGGCGTGGTCCCGCTCCACCTCCATCTCGTTGGCGAAGGTGAGCAGGTCGGGGACGGTGGGCAGGAAGACCGACGCGGTCTCGCCGCGCCGCCTCGACCGCACGAAACGGCCGACGGCCTGCGCGAAGAAGAGCGGCGTCGAGATCGTCGTCGCGTACACACCCACCGCGAGGCGCGGCACGTCGACGCCCTCGGACACCATGCGGACCGCGACCATCCACCGGTCCGTACTGGCGCTGAAGTCGTCGATGCGCTGGGAGGCTCCGGTGTCGTCGGAGAGGACGACGGTGGCCTTGGTGCCGGTGATCTCGCGGATCAGCTTGGCGTAGGCACGCGCGGAGTCCTGGTCCGAGGCGATGACGAGGCCGCCCGCGTCCGGGATGGCCTTCCTGACCTCGGTGAGCCGCTTGTCGGCGGCCTTGAGGACGTTCGGCATCCACTCGCCGCGCGCGTCCAGGGCGGTGCGCCACGCCTGCGACACGGCGTCCTTGGTCATGGGCTCGCCGAGCCGCGCCGCGATCTCGTCGCCCGCCTTCGTGCGCCAGCGCATGTTGCCGGAGTACGAGAGGAAGATGACGGGCCGCACGACGCCGTCGCCGAGCGCGCTGCCGTAGCCGTACGTGTAGTCGGCGGAGGAGCGCCGGATGCCGTCGTTCCCCTCCTCGTACTGCACGAAGGGGATCGGGTTCGTGTCGGACCTGAACGGCGTACCGGTGAGCGCGAGGCGGCGCGTGGCGGGCTCGAAGGCCTCCAGGCACGCCTCGCCCCAGGACTTCGAGTCACCGGCGTGGTGGATCTCGTCGAGGATCACCAGGGTCTTGCGCTGCTCGGAGCGGTTGCGGTGCAGCATCGGCCGCACGCCGACGCCCGCGTACGTCACGGCGACGCCCTGGTACTCCTTGCTCAGCGGTCCCGCGCTGTACTCGGGGTCCAGTTTGATGCCTATACGGGCGGCGGCCTCGGCCCACTGCTTCTTCAGGTGCTCGGTGGGCGCGACCACGGTCACCTGCTGCACCACGTGATGGTGCAGCAGCCAGGACGCGAGCGTGAGTGCGAACGTCGTCTTGCCGGCGCCGGGGGTGGCGACGGCGAGGAAGTCTCGCGGCTGCTCCTGGAGGTACCTGTCCATCGCCCCCTGCTGCCAGGCTCGCAGCTTGTTGGCGGTGCCCCAGGGGGCGCGGCCGGGGAAGGCGGGAGAGAGGTGGTGGGAGGAGTTGGCGGCGGCGCTGGTGGTAGTCACGGTCTCCGGGTTCGCGGGTCGGCGGCACGTATGACAACCGGGCCACCTTACCGGTGATGCGTTGACGTTCCGCTGAGGGCGAGGCGGCGACCGGGGCAGGTGCGACGGGTCTCACACGGGGGTGTGAGGTCGCTCCTTCGGTCCCGGGGCGGCCCGGCCCGGCCGTGTGGCGCGCGGTCGTCCTCGGCGCACCGGTCGGCGCAGGGCGGCACCGCGTCGGCGGGCCCGGCGCGCGATGGCCCCCGGCGCCGCTCGCCTCGGTCGCGCGGCGCGAAGCCGTCGGTACGCCTCCTCCCACGCCGCCGGCGCTCCCGCGACGGCGGCACGCCCCGTCCCCCGGCGTCGCACGCGGCGTGCCCGCCACCCCAGGGCGGCGAGGACCGCGGCGAAGCCACCGAAGATCACCAGCAGCGGCAGGACATCAGCCACGCGCCAAGGCTAGGACTTGTCCGTCGCCGCCCCGCCGAGGTCCGTCGCCGCACCCACGATGTCGGTGGTCGTGCCCGTCACGTCCGCCGTCACGGCGACCACGTCCACCGACGGGCCCGTGTCCACCGGCTGGTTCGGCTCCGCCGCCGCGCGCGGCCCCTGCAGCCGCGTCCCCACCCAGGCCCCCACGAGGGCGACCACGGCCATCGGCAGGAAGACGGCGACGAAGGCGGCCGGATGCGAGCCCGTGGCCTCTCCCGCACCGTGCCCCGCGCCCACCGTGCCGCCACCCAGCGCGGCGAACGCGGCGCCGCCCGCGGCGAGCAGCAGGACGTTCGAGAGTCCGTCGGAGATCTGCAGCGCGGCCGAGTTGGACCCGGCGTCGGCGGGCGGCGAGAGCCGGAGCAGCAGCACGCTGGTCGAGGCGATGACCATCCCCATGCCGAAGCATCCGAAGCCCCACGCGACACCGACGACCCACACCGGCACGGCCTCGATCAGGACGGTCGGCGCGGCGAGGATGGAGGCCGCGACCAGCACCATCCCGGAGGCGACGAGCCGCCCCCGGTAGGGCTCCATGCGGGGCCGCGACTGGAGGTACGACCCGAGCGCCCAGGTCGCCCCGCCCACCGCCAGCGAGAGCCCGGCCAGCGTGGGGCTGAGCCCGCGCTGCGTGACGAGCATCAGCGGCACGAAGGACTCGGCGGTGATGAACGACCCCGCCGCGACGCCGCGCAGCAGCACGACGGACGGCAGCCCGCGCGCGGCCCGGTACGTCCCCTTGGGCAGCAGCCCGAGGACGGCCGGGACGAGAACGGCCCCGCCCAGCGCGGCGGGCAGCAACGACAGCCAGCGCAGGTCCTGCCCCGCGTACTGGAGGAGCCCCGCCCCCAGCGAGATCCCGAGCGCCAGCCGGATGCGGCGCCGGTCGAAGGCGGCGACGGGCGCGTCCGGGTCGACCGGTCCGGAGGCCGTCCGCCGTATCGCGGGCAGCGCGAGGGCGAGCGGCGCGAGGACGAGGACGGGGATGCCGACGAACACCCAGCGCCAGCCGAGGTGTTCGGTGACCGTGCCGGAAATCAGCGGGCCGACCACGGACGGCACGACCCAGCTCGCCGCGAACGCCGCCATGATCGAGGCCCGCAGGTGCTCGGGGTAGGCGCGGCTGACGATCACGTACAGCCCGACGATGACCAGGCCGCCGCCGAGCCCCTGCACGGCGCGC
>NZ_LIPN01000303.1:17734-17942 GCF_001418325.1 Streptomyces atriruber
GACGGCGGTCGCCTCGAAGGCGATCAGCAGCACGACGGAGACGATGCCGATGCTCAGGGCGCGGTAGGGCCTGCTCAGTACGCCGCGGGTGGCGTCGGTGTCGTCACTCATGCACGCCAGAGTAAGAGGCGTGGAGCTCTTTTACCCCTGTCCGGGGGTGGGGGCTTGTTGGTCCCTTGGTCCTACGCCTCTGAGCCCTCTGAGGCCT
>NZ_LIPN01000304.1 GCF_001418325.1 Streptomyces atriruber
TTCGACTTGCATGTGTTAAGCACGCCGCCAGCGTTCGTCCTGAGCCAGGATCAAACTCTCCGTGAATGTGTACCGGTAATCCGGTGCAACACCACGAGAGCGGAACCAGGAAGAGGAATAATCTCCCCGGTTCACAGCGTCCTCGCTGTGTTTTTTCAAAGGAACCGCGTCCCAGCTGATGCTGGAGACGGGGTTATCAACATATCTGGCGTTGACTTTTGGCACGCTGTTGAGTTCTCAAGGAACGGACGCTTCCTTTGTACTCACCCTCTCGGGCTTTCCTCCGGGCGCTTCCCTTCGGTGTTTCTTTTGTTCTTGCGTTTCCGACTCTATCAGACTCTTTCGTGTCCGATTTCCTCGGTGCCTTTCCGGTTCCCGCTCCGGCCTTTCGGCTTTCGCATTTCCCTTTCCGGCGGTTCCGACTCTATCAGATCCTTTCGGGCCTGACCCCCGGTCAGCGGGGTTTGTCTTTGCGGCTGTTGGGCCGTTCCGACGTCTCAAACTCTAGCGGGTTTTCCCGGCGACTCATAATCGAGCCCTGGAATTGAATTCGGGCATGCCGAATCGGTTCCGTTGGGAGGTTGTGCAGAGTTTGGTTTGCCGCTTTCCGCGGCGGGAGGTGCTGTCGCAGAACCGTTACGGCCCCGTGGCAACCCGAAGAACCTTACGGGTCGGGCCGATGACTGTCAACCTCCCCCTGTGCCCCGTCCGAGGGCGTTTCAGTCCAGGTCGGTGAGGCGTCCGCCGGCGTCCGGCTGGGCGTGCTCCACGCGACGCAGCAGACGGGTCAGCACCTCGCCCAGCGCGCCGCGCTCCTCCTGGGACAGGTCCTGGAGGAGGTCCTCCTCGAAGACCGTGGCCAGGCGCATCGCCTCCAGCCACTTCTCGCGGCCCTCGGCGGTCAGCTCCACGATGACGCGGACGCGGTTGTTCTCGTCGCGGTCGCGCGTCACCAGGCCCTCCGCCACCATGCGGTCGATCCGGTGGGTCATCGCGGCGGGCGTGAGACCGAGGCGCTTGGCCAGGTCACCCGGGCCCATTTGGTACGGGGCTCCGGAGAGGACGAGGGCCTTGAGGACCTCCCACTCGGCGTTGCTGATGCCGAGGGTCGCCGTCTGGCGGCCGTAGGCGACGTTCATGCGGCGGTTCAGGCGGCCGAGGGCCGAGACGATCTCCTCGACCTGGGGGTCGAGGTCCTGGAACTCCCGCTGATACGCGGCGATCTGCTCTTCAAGTGTCGGCTCACTTGGGCCGGGGGTGTCACCCATGGGCCGAGTATGGCACGGCCCCGCTTGGCATTGAAGTCCTTCAGTGTGTACAGTTTAGGATCGAACTTTAGCTTCGAAGTCTTCACTTCTAACTACTCACTCAAGGCAGGTGAAAGTGACCAGGGCGATGGGCGCAGCGATGCGTCGTATTCAGGCAGGCAGCGCGCTGAGCGCGTTCGGCATCGGGTTCACGGTTCCGTTCCTCTACGTCTATGTGGCGCAGGTGCGGGAGCTGGGGGCCAGTGCGGCGGGCATCGTGCTCGCCGCCTTCGCCATGGCCGCTCTGATCGTCCTGCCCATCACCGGCCGCGTCATCGATCGCCGCGGCCCTCTGCCCGTGCTCGTGGGTGCGGCGGGTGTCGCCTCCGTGGGCGCGGTCGCGCTCGGCTTCGCGAACAGCGAGCCGACGGCGATCCTCGCCGCGGCGCTGCTCGGCGCGGGCACGGCGGTCATGCAGCCCGCGCTCGCCACGATGATCGTCTGGTCCTCGACGCCGGCCACCCGGACGCGGTCCTTCGCGATGCAGTTCTTCCTGCAGAACCTGGGCCTCGGCATCGGTGGTCTCATCGGCGGGCAGATCGTCGACGAGAGCCGTCCGAGCAGCTTCACGCTGCTGTTCTCCATCGAGTCCGTGATGTTCCTGGTGCTGGCGGGCATCGCGCTGACCGTGCGGCTGCCGCACGCGCCGTCCATCCAGGACGCGATGCCGAAGGACGCCTCCGCCCCGCAGAGCGGCATGCGTGCACTGCTGAAGCACAAGGCGATGGTGCAGCTGTGCGTGCTCGGCTTCGTGATCTTCTTCGCCTGCTACGGGCAGTTCGAGTCGGGTCTCTCCGCGTACGGCGTGGAGGCCGCGGGCATCTCCGCGTCGACGCTCGGCATCGCGCTGGCCGCCAACACGGCCATGATCGTGATCGCGCAGTTCGCCGTCCTGAAGTTCGTCGAGCGGCGCAAGCGGTCCCGCGTGATCGCGGCCGTCGGTCTGATCTGGGCCTTCGCGTGGCTGCTCGCCGGGTACGCCGGTGTCGGGCACGGGAGCCAGGCCATGGCCACCGCCGCGTTCATCTCGACGTACGCCCTCTTCGGGCTCGGCGAGGCGATGCTGTCGCCGACCGTCGCGCCGCTGGTCGCCGACCTGGCGCCGGGCGGCATGGTCGGTCAGTACAACTCGGCCTTCGCCCTGGTGAAGCAGCTGGCCCTCGCGGTCGGTCCGGCCGTGGGCGGGCCGATGGGTGCCGCACTGCACGTGCCGTACATCGTGACGTTCGTGCTGTTCTCGCTGGGCATCACGGTGCTCGCGGTGCGTCTGGGGCGGCGGCTCACTCCGCTGCAGAACCAGCCCTCGCTGGCCAAGAGCCCGGTGGTGGCACAGGGCGGCCCGGCCCCCGCGGAGCCCGAGACCGCGCACGCCTGAGTCTCGCGGCCCCTATTTGGGGAGGGCGAACTCGCACCAGACGGCTTTGCCGCCGCCCGGTGTGCGGCGCGAGCCCCAGTTCGACGCGATCGTGGCGACGATGGCGATGCCGCGTCCCGCCTCGTCGGCCGGTTCGGCGCGGCGGCGGCGCGGCAGGTGGTCGTCGCCGTCGGTGACCTCGATGATCAGTCGGCGGTCGGTGCGGCGCAGCCGCAGCCGCATCGGCGGGGTGCCGTGCTGGAGGGAGTTGGCGACCAGTTCGCTGGCCGCGAGGACTCCCAGGTCGTGCAGTTCCGGGGAGAAGCGCCAGCTGGCGAGGACGCCGGTGGCGAAGGCACGCGCGCGTGGCGCGGCTTCCACACCGCCGAGGAGCTCCAGGGCCGCGTTCCTGAACAGTTCGGCGTCCGCCCCGGCGCGGGCCGGGTGCTGCAGGACCAGTACCGCCACGTCGTCGTCGTGGTCGGCCGTCACTCCCAGGGCGCGGATCAGTCGGTCGCACACCACCTGGGGCGTGCCGGTGGCGCCGGCCAGGGCGCGTTCCAGCGCGGCCACGCCTTCGTCGATGTCCTCGCTGCGCCGCTCGACGAGGCCGTCCGTGTAGAGGACGGCGGTGGAGCCGGGGCCGAGCGGGACGGAGCCCGAGGTGTGCAGCCACCCTCCGGTGCCGAGCGGGGGGCCGGTGGGCTCCTCCGCGCGGTGGATGGTGCCGTGCTCGTCGCGCACGAGGATGGGCAGGTGTCCCGCCGAGGCGTAGACGAGGCTTCCTTCGTTCGGGTCGTGCACTGCGTAGACACACGTGGCGATCTGGCTGGCGTCGATCTCGGCGGCGAGGCCGTCCAGGAGCTGCAGGACCTCGTGCGGGGGCAGGTCCAGTCGGGCATAGGCGCGCACGGCCGTGCGGAGCTGGCCCATGACGGCCGCCGCTCGGACGCCGCGGCCCATCACGTCGCCGATGACGAGGGCGGTGCGGCCGCCGCCGAGGGTGATCACGTCGTACCAGTCGCCGCCGACCGCGGCCTCGGTGCCGCCCGGCTGGTACGTGGCGGCGATGCGCAGGTCGTCGGGCTGCTCCAGCTCCTGGGGCAGCAGGGACTTCTGGAGGGTGACGGCCGTCTCGCGCTGGGCGCGCTCGCTGGTGCGCAGGCGCTCGGCGGCCTCGGCGTGGTCGGTGACGTCGGCGGCGAACACCAGGACGCCGCCGCCCTCTTCGGGTCCCGCGGCGGAGCCGCCGAGCGGCAGCGTCACGGGTGTGCACGTGAAGGTGTACGAGCGGCCGGAGGGGGCCTTGCGGGACTTGACGGTGCGCGGCTTCGAGCTGCGCAGGACCTGGTCGAGGAGCGACAGGAGGCCCAGCTCGGCCAGTTCGGGCAGCGCCACGCGCGCGGGCTCGCCGACGGGCCTGGGGCCGAAGGCGGCTACGTAGGCATCGTTGACGTACGCGATGCGGTGGTCGGTGCCGTGCACGAGGGCGACGAGGGCCGGGATGCGGTCGAGCACCTCGCGGACCGGCAGCTCGTCGATGCCGTCGGCGCCGGCGAGGCCGACGGTGCCGTCCGGGGGAGCGGCCTCACCGGCCCCGGTGGGCCGCTCGGCGCGGGCCGCGGGGACGGAGCCGTCCCCGCGCGGTGCCGTGGCGACCGCCTGTTCGGTCCGCGCTGCTGCGCGGCGCTGCGTTCCGGGGAGCCGGGCGCTCCAGCGCGTGAAGTTCACTGCGGTAGGCCTCGTGGTGTCGCTTCTGGATCGGGAACACAGCATGTCGAGAGCGGACGTCCCTGGTGTCGGCCTGGCGGCCTGCCCATGGTCACACGAACAGTCTGACCGAACGGACTGACATCCGTCAGACGCCGGTCCTGTGCGGGGAGTTCCTGACTCCGGTCAGGAGGACTCCTTCGGGCGCCCGCCACCGGCCGCGAGTTCGAACTCCGCGCGGGGGTGTTCGAGCGACCCGAGGGAGACGATCTCGCGTTTGAACAGGCCGGACAGGGTCCATTCGGCGAGGACTCGGGACTTGCGGTTGATGGTCGGCACTCTGCTCAGGTGGTAGACGCGGTGCATGAACCAGGCAGGGTAGCCCTTCAGCTTGCGTCCGTAGACGTGCGCGACACCTTTGTGCAGTCCCAGGGAGGCCACCGAGCCGACGTATTTGTGCGTGTACTCCTGGAGGGGGCGCTCGCGCAGGGACGCGACGATGTTGTCGCCGAGGACCTTGGCCTGGCGCACGGCGTGCTGGGCGTTGGGTGCGCACCCCGTGCCCGGCTCGGCCGCGGTGACGTCGGGGACGGCGGCCGCGTCGCCCGCGCCCCACGCGTGCGTGGTGCCGTCGACGGTCAGCTGTGCGGTGCACTTGAGGCGGCCGCGTCCGGTCAACGGCAGGTCGCTGGCGGCGAGCACGGGGTGCGCCTTGACGCCCGCGGTCCACACGACGGTGCGAGTGGGGTGGCGGGAGCCGTCGCTGAGGACGGCCACCCGGTCCTCGCACGAGTCAAGACGTGTCTCCAGGCGTACGTCGATATTGCGCCTTCGCAGTTCGCGCACCGTGTACTTGCCCATCTCCTCGCCGACCTCGGGCAGGATCCGGCCCGTGGCCTCGACGAGGATCCACTTCATGTCCTCGGCCTTGATGTTGTGGTAGTACCGGGACGCGTAGCGCGCCATGTCCTCCAGCTCGCCGAGCGCCTCGACGCCCGCGTAACCGCCCCCTACGAAGACGAAGGTCAGGGCGGCGTCACGGATCGCGGGGTCGCGTGTGGAGGAGGCGATGTCCATCTGTTCGATGACGTGGTTGCGCAGTCCGATGGCCTCTTCGACCGTCTTGAAGCCGATGGCGTAGTCGGCGAGTCCCGGCACGGGCAGCGTGCGGGCGATGGAGCCGGGTGCCATGACGATTTCGTCGTACGCGATCTGGACGGACCCGGTGCCCTCCTCCTCGGTGGCGAGGGTGGTGAAGGTCGCGGTGCGCTTGGCGTGGTCGACCGACTCGACCTCGCCGATGACGATGCGGCACTTGTCGAGGGTGCGGCGCAGCGGCACGACGACGTGGCGCGGCGAGATGGAGCCGGCGGCCGCCTCGGGCAGGAACGGCTGGTACGTCATGTACGGATCGGGGGCGACCACGACGATCTCGGCCTCACCCCGCTTGAGCTCGCGCTTCAGCTTTCGCTGGAGTCTCAGCGCGGTGTACATGCCGACGTAGCCACCGCCGACGACGAGAATGCGTACACAGTCCGGGGGCACGGGGGTCGTCCCCCGGGAGATCGCAGCCTTCACCATCCCATGACGCACCCGGCTTCGGCGTTTGTCCACAGGCCCGACAATTTGTGTGACCGGGAGCGGTGTGCGCGAGGGGCTCGCGGGTCGGCCGCCGGGCGGGCAAGGTGCGCAGGTCAGCGGGGACGAGGGGGGTGCGCAGATGGGGTGCAATAAGGCCTGAAAGGGCGCGTACTCCGATCGGGGGGCGCGCTGTGCGGAACCCGCCTCTTCTGAATTGACCCCCGCTCAACTATGTTCGTGTGACGTCGGGGTGTCGGGGGATGCGCTCGTCGGGCCGGATTTCCGGCCCGTGGAAGGGCTCACTCCTCACACGTCGGTAGTCAATGGCGGGGAGTGTCTCCGGGGGGAGACGTCATTACCGGGGGAACGTGTATGCACATTCAGGAGACTCACTGGACTTCCGCTGCCGTGTCGGCATCAGCCGTCGGCCCGAGCGGGAACGGACGCGACATGGGGGAAGGAGCGCGCACGACACCACTGCGTGTCGACGCACAGCGCAATCTCGAACATGTGCTCAGGGCGGCACGCGAAGTCTTCGGCGAGCTGGGTTACGGCGCGCCGATGGAAGACGTGGCGCGCCGCGCGCGGGTCGGGGTCGGCACGGTCTACCGCCGCTTCCCGAGCAAGGACGTGCTGGTCAGGCGGATAGCCGAGGAGGAGACCTCCCGGCTGACCGACCAGGCGCGTGCGGCGCTCGGGCAGGAGGACGAGCCGTGGTCCGCGCTCTCGCGCTTCCTGCGGACCTCCGTGGCGTCGGGTGCGGGGCGGCTGCTGCCGCCCCAGGTGCTGCGGGTGAGCGTCGAGGACGGCGTCACCAAGGAGGACGAGGCGCGGGTGCCGCAGCAGCGGCAGTCGGCTCCGGACTCTCCCGAGCTGCGTCTCGTCGAACAGCGCCAGGCACCCGTGGAGGAGTCGCCCTCCCTGGGGGACGACGCGGGGGCGGCGACGCTGCTCGACGTCGTCGGCCGTCTCGTGGAGCGTGCCCGTGCCGCGGGCGAACTGCGCGCGGACGTGACGGTGTCCGACGTACTGCTGGTGATCGCCACGGCGGCGCCCTCGCTGCCGGACGCGGCACAGCAGGCGGCGGCCTCTTCGCGGCTCCTCGACATCCTGCTCGAAGGGCTGCGGTCCCGGCCCGCGTGACCGGCCGGATCGTCTTCGCTCGCCTCTCATGCGGCGGAAGGTTCAACTCCATGATGAACGCCGGACGTTGAGCCTTCCCCGAATGGGTGAACGGTAGTGCTCGATTCCGGGAAGTCGCCCCGGACGGGTGGTTGAACGTCTTCTCTGTCGGCCGCAGCACGACCGTGTGGCAGTCTTTCCCGGTGGTCGGGTCTGAGTGTGCAACCGGGGGCGTTCCGCGATGAGTGTTGACGGTCGGGACGAGTCGTCCCAGGGCAGTCCCGGCAGCGGTGCGGGAGGTCCCGTCAGCGCGGCCGGCCCGAGTGTGCCCCCGCAGCGCGAGGGCGTGCCTTCGCAGCGCGCGGGCGGCGCGGGCTCGGCGCTGCCGGTCGGCGGCGAAACCCCGGTGTCCGACGCCGACCTGATCGCCCGGATGCGGTCCGGCGACGACTCCGCGTACGAAGAGCTCTACCGCCGTCATGCCGAGGCCGTGCGTCGCTATGCCCGCACCTGCTGCCGTGACGCCCACACCGCCGACGACCTCACCGCCGAGGTGTTCGCCCGCATGCTGCAGGCGGTGCGCGGCGGCAGCGGGCCCGAGCACGCCGTGCGCGCCTATCTGCTCACCACCGTGCGGCGGGTCGCCGCCGGGTGGACGAAGTCGGCGAAGCGGGAGCAGTTGGTCGACGACTTCGCGGTGTTCGCCGCGCAGGCCGCCCGTGGCGCCGAGGTCTCCGACGACGACACCCTGGACCTGGGCGCGGACGTCCGCGCGATGCACGAGGCCGAGCAGTCGATGGCCATGCAGGCCTTCCGGAGCCTGCCGGAGCGCTGGCAGGCCGTGCTGTGGCACACGGAGGTCGAGGACGAGTCCCCCAGTGACGTCGCCACGCTCTTCGGCCTCGACGCGAACGGCACGCGTGTGCTCGCGAGCCGCGCCCGCGAGGGCCTCAAACAGGCCTATCTGCAGGCGCATGTAAGCGCCACGCTCACCGAGAGCGAGGAGTGCGCGCGCTACGCAGACCGACTCGGTGCGTACGCCCGCGGTGGTCTGCGCACCCGCGCCGAGCGCGGCCTGCGCAAGCACCTGGAGGAGTGCGCGAAGTGCCGGCTCGCCGCCGGGCAGATCAAGGACGTCGCCAGCGGAATCCCCGCGGTCGTGCCGATCGCCGTCATCGGCTGGTTCGGTGCCGCCGGGTACGCGAAGGTGGCCGCGCTCGTCGGCGGCGGCACCGTCGGAGCGGGCGCCGCGGGGGCTGCGGGTGCGG
>NZ_LIPN01000305.1 GCF_001418325.1 Streptomyces atriruber
GGGGCGCGGGGAACTGCGCGGTCAGCCCAGGCGGGCCCGCGGCCGGGCGGAGAGCGGCTCTTCCGTGAGGACGGCGGGGCTGTGCGGCCGGGCGGAGGCGATCACCGTCAGGGCCGCGGGGAACCGCGCGATCAGCCCACGCAGACCCGCAGCCGAGCGGGGACCCCTCACTCCACCCCGCGCAGCACCTCAAAGGCCCGCCGAGCCACCTCCCTGCCGATCGGCAGGGACGCCGTCGCAGCCGGCGAAGGCGCGTTCAGCACGTGCACGGCCCGCGCCCCTTCCCGTATGAGGAAGTCGTCGACCAGCGTGCCGTCCCGCAGGACGGCCTGCGCCCGCACCCCCGCAGGCGCGGAAACCAGGTCATCGGGACGCACCGCGGGCAGCAGCCTCCGCACCGCATCCGTGAACGCCGACTTGGACGCGGACCGACGCAGCTCCCCCGCCCCGTACCGCCAGTGCCGCCGCGCCATGTGCCAGGAGCCGGGCCAGCCGACCGTCCCGGCGAGCTCGCGGGGACGGACCACCGACCAGTCGTACCCCTCGCGGGCCAGCGCGGGGACCGCGTTCGGCCCCACGTGGACGCCGCCGTCGATGCCCCGCGTGAGGTGGACGCCGAGGAACGGGAAGGCCGGATCGGGCACGGGATAGACGAGGCCGCGCACCAGCTCGGGCCGGGCCAGCTCGAAGTACTCCCCACGGAACGGCACGATCCGCATGCCCGGATCGTCCCCGGTGAGCCGCGCGATCCCGTCGCAGTGCAGCCCCGCGCAGTTCACCAGGACCCTGCCGCGCACGACGGAGCCGTCGGCGGTGAGGACGGCGACGCCGAGGCCGGCGCGGCGGTCGATGCGGACGACCTCGCCCCCCGTGCCGTACCGGATCTCGGCCCCGGAGGCGTCGGCCAGGCGCTCCGCCACCGCGCTGTAGTCGCACACCCCGGTCGTGCCCACGTGGATGGCGGCGAGGCCGCGGACCTCCGGTTCGTACTCGGTGATCTGCGCGGGGCCCAGCTCGCGCACCGGAATGCCGTTCTCCCTGCCGCGCTGGACCAGGGCGTGCAGGCGCGGCAGCTCCTCCCGCTCGGTCGCGACGATCAGCTTGCCGGTGACCTCGTGCGCGACCCCGTACTCCGCGCAGAACTTGACCATCTCGGCGGCGCCCCGGACCGCGTACCTCGCCTTGAGGGAGCCCGGGCGGTAGTAGATCCCGCTGTGGATCACGCCGCTGTTCCGGCCCGTCTGGTGGCGGGCGGGGCCCGGCTCCTTCTCCAGGACCGTGACCCGGGTGCCGGGAGTGGCGCGCGTGAGGGCATACGCCGTCGCGAGCCCGACGATCCCGCCGCCGATCACCAGCACGTCGCAGTCGTACGCGACCTTCTTCACCGCGCCTCACCTCCCACCTCAGATACTGCCCTGCGCCACTGACAACGCCACCAAACCTCGGACGCCGGATCCTTCGGCACCCTTAACTCGCGCTCACCCGTGAGTTCACCCGGACCGCCCCGGTGGGCGGGAGGACCGAGGCAGTGCCCGGCCTAGGCCGGAGCCATGAGCAAGGGCCGGGCCCGCTCGCGCAGCTCGACCACCCGGGGCTCGTCCCCGTACGGCTCGAGCCGGTGCAGCAGGTCCTTCACGTACTCCGTGGTCCTCGCGGACGAGATCCGCCCGGCGACCTCCAGCGCCCGCGTCCCCTGCTCGCACGCCGCGTCGAGGTTCCCGGACTCCAGCTCGGCGACCGCCGACACCACGAGCCGCAGACCGTGCGACCGCACGAACTCCTCCGTGGGGCGGGACAGCGCCTGCTCCGTGAAGCGCCGCACCTGCCGCGGTGCCTTCAGGTCGCGGTAGCACTCGGCGGCGTCCGCGGCGAAGCGGTCGTACGAGTAGAAGCCGAGCCAGGTGGGGTCGTGGTCGCCGTCACGGGCCCGCTCCAGCCAGCCCTCGGCGGCCCGCAGCGCCGCGCCCGCCGCCTGCGCGTCGTTGGCACGCGCGTGTGCCCGCGCCTCGACGAGACGGAAGAAGCTCATCGTGCGCGCGGTGGCCAGGCCCCTGTTCCGCTCCAGGGCGGCCTGCGCGAGGTCGACTCCCTCGTCCCCGAAGCCGCGGTAGGTCGCCTGGAGGGACATGGACGCCAGGACGTACCCCCCGAGGGGGACGTCGGCGGCCGCGCGCGCGAGCCGCAGTGCCTGGATGTAGTAGCGCTGGGCGGCCTCCTGCTGGCCCGTGTCGAAGGCCATCCACCCGGCGAGGCGCGTCAGTTCGGCCGACGCTCCGAAGAGGGCGCGTCCCACCTCGTCGGAGTAGGAGCCGAGCAGCAGCGGGGCCGCCTCGACGCGCAGGCACTCCGGGACCATCGAGGAACGCCAGTCCCCGCCGCCGTACTTGGAGTCCCAGCGGCGCGCGTCCTCGGCGGCCTCCCGCAGCTTCAGCACGTCGCTGTGGCCGACCTTCATCGGCGCGCCGCCGTCGTCCGTGTGCACGGTGTCGCGCGGTGCTTCGCGCGTCACGTCGCGTGCGACGGAGCTGTCGGCGGGGGTTATCAGCCAGCGCGAGGCGGGCGTCGCATAGGCGCTGACGGCGAAGGACCCCGCCAGGGACTGCCAGATCCCGCCGCTGCCCGCGCGCCGGCCCGCCAGATCGAGGCGGTACAGCTCGGTCGCGGACTTCACCGCCGCCCCCACGTCGCGCGGGAAGGCGAGGCCCACCTCGGGTGCGGGGTCGGCGTCCGCCAGGCCGATCTCGTGCAGCGGCACCGGGCGGCCGAGTTTCTGTCCGATGGCCGCCGCGATCAGGTGCGGGGCGGCGCCCTGGGGCACCATGCCCTTGGACACCCAGCGCGCCACTGATGTCTTGTCGTAACGGAGCGTCAACCCGCGTTGTGCGCCGAGGTCGTTGACCCGGCGGGCGAGTCCCGCATTGCTGATTCCCGCGAGGGCGAGAACGGTGCCGAGCTTTTCGTTCGGCCCGCGTTGCTCCCTGGACATGCGCCACCCCTCGACACAGACGGCTGCCGGGCAGTGGCTGGACCGCTCGCGGCATTCGTGCTGCGTTCCCCCGGGGGCGGTGGCCGGAATGGCGGCCGCAAGAGCGTTTGGCCGATCCTCCAGGTATATGCCTCCGCGAAAACAACAGCACACACAGCGTAGTTCGCCGCATCCCAAGCGTTAAGAGCCCCAGTTCCGGATGGCGAGATTGTTGTCCGTGCGGAGGTGCTTCGACGGCGACGCGTGCTCCCGCCGTGTGGCCGTGCGCCTGTGTGTGCGCTCTTCTCCGGCCATGACGAGAACGGTTCCATTGGCGATGCGTGGGTCGGCCCGCTGCGCTGGAGTCAGCGGGCTGGGGGACACCGCCGCCTCCATCCCCGCGGGCGGCGGACCGGTCCGGGAGGCGAACACCGCCTCCCGGGCTGTGTGTTGCCTTCGAACGGTTCCGTCCCGGGGCCGTCGCAGGCCGATTTGGCCGAAAAGCGCCCGTGTACAGAAACCGGCATACCGCCCATTGCGGTGGTGTGCGCGTGCGCACGAAGGCGGTTGCGCGTGCGCCCGAGTGCGGTGCGCGCGTGCGCCTGTCAAGGCGGCGCGAGCCGCGCGCACGGGGCGCTCGCAATGCCGAGGCGGGGCGCCCCCGATCATCCCCCTCGGGCTTTCCCGAGGTCTCATCGGGGTCCTTCGGGGGACCTTCCGGAGCCCTTCCGGAGCCCTTCCGGGGTCTCCCCGAGGCCTTCCCGAGGCCTTGCTGAGTGCCCCTCCGGGACTCTCCCGGGGCCTCCCGAGAGCCTTCCGGCACCCTTCCCGAGGGAAAGGGTGCCGTTCCGCTCTCAACTACCGCTCACCTGGGGCGCATTCCAGGGGGCGCAAGCGGTCCCGTAGTCCTTCCCGTACGCCTCCTTCGTGGCAGCATGGGACCCCAGTTCTTCGGTGCACTGATCGGCCGTGCCCGGCGGCGTTGCGCCGCCGGCCCGTCCACAGCCTGTGGAGGCAGCGATGCGGTGGTTGGTGGGGTGGAGCAGTACCACCGCGAGATCCTCGACGGTGGGCTCGGCCGGGGCCACCGGTGACGACGGCGAGACCGTCCACCCCGTAGGTTCCCAACTCCTGTGGGGAGACCCGAATCCGCTCTGGGCGGTCGGCGACTGGCGGGCCGACGAAGTACGGACAGTGACGGCCGACGAGCAGACCCGCATCGCGGTCCTCGGCACCTGCGGAGCCTCCGACGAGGAGCTCAGGGTCGGCCTCCTCGCCGCCCGCGGCGGCGCCCTGCGCCACCTGACGGCCTGGTCCGGCAGCTATACGGCGGTCGTCCAGGTCGGCCGCCGCGTCATGATCGCCGGTGACCTCGCCGGAGCCCGCCCCGTCTTCTACACCCCCTGGGCAGGCGGCACGGCCTACGCGACCGCCGCGCTGCCCCTGGCCGACCTCATCGAGGCCCACCTGGACATCGGCCACCTCGCGGCACTGCTCGCCGCGCCGGACGTCCCGGAAGCACTGCACGACTCCACCCCGTACCAGGGCGTGCGTCGCGTGCCCCCGGGGCACGCGCTGATCCTGCGCGCGGGCGCGCGGGAGATCGCCGGGTACGAACCGGTGGCCTCGCTGGCGGTCGCGGCGGCCCCCACCGACGCCGACAGCGCGGTGGACGGCGTCCGGGAAGCCCTCATCGAGGCGGTACGCGCCCGCCTCACCGCACCCCGCCACGTACCCGGCACGGACGTCGACCCCGGCCCGGTGCCCGGCATGGGGCCCGCCGAACGGCGCGCGGCCCGCGGCATGCCGGTCCCCGGCATCGGAGCCGACCTCTCCGGAGGACCCGCTTCGGGAACCCTCGCTCTCCTTGCGGCCGGTCTGCCCGGGATGCCCGGCACGGTGCTCGGCCACGGCACCGGCGCGGGGGAGCGGCTCCTGGCCGTCACCTTCAACGACCTGGCCGTCAACGGCCGGGAGGCGGAACTGGAACGGGCCGGCGCCATCGCCGCCAACCCGCGCCTGCACCACGTGGTCGTCGCGGCGGGCGAGGACGCCCTGCCCTACGCCGACCTCGACGGCCCGCTGACCGACGAGCCGAGCGCCGTCCTGGTGGCCGCCCAGCGCCACCGCGCCCGGCTCTCCTCCGGCAGCGCCGACCACTTCACGGGCCACGGCGCCCGGCAGGTCCTGGACGCCCACCCGGCCCGCCTCGCCGACCTCCTGATGGACCGCAAGCGACGCCACATGGTGCGCCCCGTGGCGGCACTGGCGAAGGCCGACGGCTCGGTGATGGTCCCCGCGCGCGTGTACGGCGCGGCCCGCAAGCTCGCCCGCACACCGCACCGGGCCGGGGTCGAGTCCCTCGCCGAGCGCCTGCTCCAGCGCCGCTTCGACGAGCCGGGCGGAGCCGTGGGCGCGTCGCTCGGCGCCCTCGCGTGGGCCAGGCCCGGACCCGCCGCCCGCTGGCTGACCGGGGAGGCACTCGCTGAAGTATCGGTTCGCCTCCAGGACACCACCATGCGTCCCGGCGGGCCGGGCCAGCGCCCCGGCGAGTTCCGCGCGCGGGCGGCCCTCGCCCGGCACGCCGCGGACCTGCGCCTCCTGGAACAGGCCGCCGAGGTGCGCTTCCAGCGCCTGCACGCCCCCTTCCTGGACAACCAGGTCGTCCGCGCCTGCCGGGCGCTCCCCGAAGCCCTGCGGGTGCAGCCCGGGGCGCGGGCCGCGATCCTGCGCACGGTCCTGGAAGGCGCCGGGGTCGCCGAACTGCCGCCCGGCTGGGGCGCCCCGTCCCACGCCTCGAACGCGGCGGCCGCCCGCACCGGGCTCCGCGTGGCGGTCGACGACCTCATCGCGCTCTTCGACACCCCGCTGCTCGCCCAGGCGGGCCTCGTCGAAGCCCGCGTGGTCCGCAAGGCCCTGCGCTCGGCCGCCGAGGGCGAGCCGCTTCCGCTGGACGGCCTGGCCGACCTGGTCTCCACCGAGCTGTGGCTGCGGCGGCTGCTGTCGCGAAGAGGCACGTGCTGGACGGGGACTCCAGCACGGCAACGAGCTGTTCCCACTGGCAGTGTGGTCCCGCAGAGAGGGGCACTAGGAGCGGGGCGATAGCGACAGCCCCCAGGAGGGGACACACTCCGGCTCCGGAGGGGAGACTCTCCGGCTGCGGAAGGGTGTCTCTCCGGCTCCGGAAGGGGCTCTCCGGAGCCGCACGCCGGGCCCCGCAACGCGCGCCGAAAAGAAAGCACGCGCCCCGGCACACCCGGGCGGGGAGAATGACGGGGTGCGGTACCGAATCCTGGGCGCCACCGAGGCGTACGACGAGCAAGGCGCCCCCCTGCCCGTAGGGGGCCAGCGGCTGCGTGCCCTGCTCGCCGCCCTCGCGCTCCACGCGAACCGCACCGCCACCGTCGGCGCGCTCATCGAAGAGGTCTGGGCCGGCGACCCGCCCGCCGACGCCCCCGCCGCCCTGCAGGCACTGGTGGGCCGCCTGCGCCGGGCCGTCGGCAAGGACGCCGTCGTGTCCGCCTCCGGCGGCTACCGCCTCGCCGTCGCCCCCGACGACGTCGACCTGCACCGCTTCGAGCGCCTCGCGCGCGAGGGCAGGGCGGAGCTGGACCGCGGCGACCCGGCCGCGGGCGCCCGCACCCTGCGCGACGCGCTCGCCCTGTGGCGCGGCCCCGCCCTCGCCGACCTGCCCGACCGCGCCGCCGCGGCACGCCCCGACGCGCAGCGCGCGGAGACCGTCCGCGCACGCATCGAGGCGGACGTCCTCCTCGGCCGCGCCTCCGAGGTCGTGCCGGAGCTGCGCGAGCTCACCTCCGCCCGGCCCTACGACGAGACGCTGCATGCCCTGCTGATCCGCGCCCTGCGTGATGCCGGGCGCGGGGCCGACGCGCTCGCCGCCTACGAGGAAGCGCGCCGCGCCCTCGCCGACGGACTCGGCACGGACCCGGGCCCGGAACTGCGGTCGCTGCACGCGGAATTGCTGGCGGGCCCGGAGCGGGAGGGGGAGCGGGGCGGACGGGAACGGGACGGGCGGCAACAGGTCGGGTGGCAACAGGTCGGGCTGAAACAGGGTGGGCGGAAACAGGTCGGGCTGAAACAGGTCGGGCGGAAACCTGACGGCTCAGGACCATCGCAGCATCCGCAGGGGCAACAGCGCCCCCAGCCGCCGCAAGAACCCCAGCCAGAACTCTCCCAGCCCTCTCAGCCCTCTCATCCCTCCCAGACTTCTCATTCCTCCCACCCATCTCACCCACCACACCCATCCCACCCCCAACGCTCGGCAAGAACCGAGCAGAACGGGAACATCCGCACCCGCTTGACCTCTTTCGTCGGCCGGGAACCCGAACTCGCCGCCATCCGTTCCGACTTGCGAAGGGCCCGCCTCGTCACCCTCACCGGACCGGGCGGATCCGGCAAGACCCGCCTCGCCGAGGAAGCCGCCGCCGGGCATCCGCAGGCATGGCTGGCCGAGCTCGCCCCGCTCGACCACCCCGAGGCGGTGCCCGGCGCCGTCGTCAGCGCGCTCGACCTGCGCGAGACCGTCCTGATGACCAGCGAGCTGACCACACAGCAGGACGACCCGGTCGCCCTGCTCGTCGAGTACTGCGCCCCGCGCAGCCTGCTCCTGCTCCTTGACAACTGCGAACACGTGATCGGCGCGGCCGCCGAGCTCGCCGAGGCCCTCCTCACGCACTGCCCGGGCCTCACCATCCTCGCCACCAGCCGCGAACCGCTCGGCGTGCCGGGCGAGGCCGTGCGCCCCGTGGAGCCGCTCCCGCCCGACCCGGCCCACCGGCTGTTCACCGAGCGGGCCGCCGCGGTCCGGCCCGGCTTCGACCCGGTGGCGGACGCCGAGGCCGTCGCCGAGATCTGCCGCCGTCTCGACGGCCTGCCGCTCGCCATCGAACTGGCCGCGGCCCGGCTGCGGATGCTCACCCCGCGCCAGATCGCCGACCGCCTCGACGACCGCTTCCGCCTCCTCACCAGCGGCAGCCGCACGGTCCTGCCCCGCCAGCAGACCCTGCGGGCCGTCGTCGACTGGTCCTGGGACCTCCTCGACGAGGCCGAGCGGGCCGTGCTGCGCGAGGCGTCCGTCTTCGCCGGCAGCTGGGACCTCCCGGCCGCCGAGGCCGTGTGCACCGCGCCCGCAACGGACCTGATCGGCGCCCTCGTCGACAAGTCCCTGGTGGTGGCCGTCCCGTCCGCGAGCCCCGCCGACGGCGGCATGCGCTACCGCCTCCTGGAGACCATCCACGAGTACGCGACCGAGCGCGCCGCCGAGACCCCCGCCCTGCTCGCCGCGGCCGAGGCCCGCCACGCGGCGTACTTCCGCGAGCTCCTCGCCCGCGCCGAACCCCTGCTCCGCTCCGCGGAACAACTGCCGTGGATCAGCCGCCTGGAGACGGAGCTCGACAACATCCGGGCGGCGCTGCAGCGCACGGCCGAGTCCGGTGACGCGGCGGGCGCGATCGAGATGGCGCTGAACACCGGCTGGTTCTGGTGGCTGCGCAACTACCGCAGGGAGGGCGCCGACTGGATGGCCCGCGTCCTGGAGCTCGCGCCCCCCGGCCTTCCCGCCGAGGACGACCCGCTCTACTGGCCGTGGATGCGGCTCCAGCTGCTGCACCTGTGCCTGGTCGCGGAGTCCAGGCCCGCGGACTCACCGGCCCACCTGGAGAAGTGGGCGGACCTGGAGCTCGTCGAGGCGCTGCGCGCGGCCTTCGCGCGGCCCGTGCCCGAGACCGCCCGCTTCCCCGGGCTGCTCTGGCCGTTCACCTTCTTCTTCACCGGCGGCACCCACGAGGACGCGCTGATCCCGCTGAACCGCACGATCGAGAACTGCCGGCGCCACGGAGAGGAATGGGACCTCGGCGTCATCCTCATGTTCCGCACGCACATGGCCGTCGACATGCCGGGCAACCTCTCCGGCGTCGACGAGGACCTGGCGGAGCTGCGGGAGCTGAGCCGCCGCGTGGGCGACCGCTGGATGCGCGCCCAGGTGTGCAGCGCGTCGGGCGAGGCGGCCATGGCCCGCAGCAGGCACGAGGAGGCCCGCGTCGAGTACGAGGAAGCGCTGCGCCTCGCCTATGAAGTGGGGGCGTACGCGGAATCCTCGTTCCTGCTCGCCCGGCTCGCCGAGGTCGCCTACCGCGAGGGCGACCGGACCGAGGCGGCGAAGGTCCTCGACGAGGCCCGCCGGGAGGCCGATCGGTACGGGGCGACGGACTCAAGTGCCTTCGTACGGCTGCTGGGCGCCCTGCTCGCACTGGACGAGGGAGACCTCGACACGGCCCGCGAGCTGTGCGAGGCCTCGCGCGCCGAGGCCGAGTTCGGCACGCCGCCCCCGCAGTTCAGCGTCGCCCTGAGCGCAATGGAGGCCCGCATCGCCGCGGCCGGATCCGGTCCGGCCACGGGCCTGCCCATCGTCACCGGCGCGGTGCGCGAGGCCGTGACGTCCCGGTGTTCCGAAATGATCGTGGCGTCGTCGCTGGACGGTGCCGCGGTGCTGCTGAGCGACCTCGGCGAGCACACGCGCGCGGCCCGGATCCTCGCCGCCGCCACGTCCCTGCGCAACGGCGCCCGGAGGTCCAATCCGGAGTACGGGCAGGCGCAGCACGTGGAGAGCGCGGCCCTGGCCGCGCTCGGCCCGGACGCATACGAGCGGGAGCGTGCCGCGGGCGGCGCGCTGACGGCGGACGGAGCGCTGCAGGAGCTGGAGCTCGCGACCGAAGCCGTCGGCGATCCGGACGCCTAGGGCCTCCGGGCGGGCCGGAGGTCTAGCCGCAGCTCATCCGCGACTGCGCCCAGTCCGCGAGCGCCGTCGTGTCGAACGGCGTATGCGGTTCCACGACGAGCCTGACCGTCTTGCGACCCGTCAGGTTCACATGCACCGGCACCGCCGGATCACCGCCCTCGACCAGCGGGGACCGCCACAGCCGCGCCCCGTCCCCGTACACGGAGAAGCGCACCTTGCCGAGCCCCATCGTCATGTCGTCGACCCCGACGACCGCGTCGTACGTCGAACAGCTGCGGTTCAGGTCGATGGTGACGGAGGACCTGCCGTGCACGGTCACGCCGTGGGAGTACCGCTTGTCGCCGACCGACAGGCCCCAGCGCTGCCACACCCAGCTGCTCTCGGCGAGCCGCATCTCGGGCTTGGTGCCGTCGCCGGTGAGGCCGTACTCCAGCTCGTTCCACTGGTAGACCCGGGGAGCCGGGGGCGGCGGGGGCG
>NZ_LIPN01000306.1 GCF_001418325.1 Streptomyces atriruber
CCGGGACGGTCGCCGTCACCGTACGGGTCGCCGTGTCGATCACCTTCACGTCGCCGCTGCCGCGGTCCGCGACGTACGCCCGGCTGCCCGACGGGGTGAACGTGACGCTGTTCGGGGTGCCTCCGACCGGGATGGTCGCGGTGATCGTGTTCGTTGCTGTGTCCAGCACCGTCACCGAGTTGCCGTTGTTGTTCGTGACGTAGGCCGAGGCTCCCGAGGGGCTGACCGCCACTCCGGCCGGGGCAGCCCCCACCGGGACCGTCGCCGTCACCGTGTTCGTCGCCGTGTCCAGCACCGTCACCGAGTTGCCGTTGTTGTTCGTGACGTAGGCCGAGGCTCCCGAGGGGCTGATCGCCACTCCGTTCGGGGACTCGCCGACCTGGACCGTGGCGCTGACCGTGTTCGTCGCCGTGTCGATGACCGAGACCGTCGTCCCGCCGCTGTTCGCCACGTACGCGCGGGATCCCGACGGGGTCACCGCCACGTTCAGGGGGTTGCTGCCGACCGGGACGGTCGCCGTCACCGCGTCGGTGTCGGTGTCGATCACCGAGACCGTGGCCTCGTCGAAGTTCGTGACGTAGGCCCGCCCCTCGGCGGGCGCGATCGCCACGCCCACGGGGCTGTTCCCGACCGTGATCGTGTCGGTGACGGTCTTCGTGCTCGTGTCGATCACCGAGACCGTGTCGCCGTGGAAGTTGGCCACGTAGGCCGAGGGCCCGGCGGCGGCCCGCGCGGGGGCGGGGAGCGCCACCAGGCCTGCCAGGGCCAGCGTGGCGCCGGTCAGGACAGCGGTGAGGCGTTGCCCCTTGGAGGGTCTGGAGGGCTCGGAAGGTCTGGAGAGTGCACTGGGCATGTGGGACTTCCCCCCTTCGGTGACGCCCCGTGACGTCACGTCACCGGCATCTTCCCGCCACTCCCGCCCCTCGGGGGCCGAATCCCCGCCGTTGTCCGAATACGGCAACGAGGGTGGCCGTCCGGTGACTTGACGTCGGACGGCCACCCCGCGGCGAGCCGCCTCAGCGGGTCAGTGCACCCGCCAGCCGCGCCGCCCGGCGGACCCGGGAGCCCGCCTTCGCGCCCGCCTTGCGGGCCAGCGGGCGTATGACGCGGGACGTCACGCCCACCGGGGTCCAGCGGAGCTGGAGGCGGCCCGAGGCGCGGCCCTCCGGTTCCACCGTGACCTCGTGGGGGAGCGCGCCGCCGCGGTAGTCGACGCGGGCCCTGAGCGGGGGGAAGGCGAGCGGGGCCAGCAGGAGGGAGGTGTTGCGGAGCTGGCCCGACGTCAGTTGGAGGACCGGGTGGCGGCTGCCCGCGAAGCCGTTGAGGGGGAGCGGGGCCGCCGCCAGGTCGAGGCGGACGGTGCCCTCGAAGACGCCGGGGCGGACCGGGTCAAGACGGAAGGGCGCCTTCATGCGGCGGCGGCCGGGGGCGATCAGGAGGGTGGCCACCTGGGGGCCCACCGGCAGGCGCAGACCGGGGTCGTACGTGCGGACGGAGAGGACGACCGAGGCGCCCGGGCCCCGCTCCACGCTCGTGATCTCGTGACGGAACTGCGCGCTCGGGAAGGGCCGGGAGTCCAGGCCGAGGTCCGTCAGGTCGAGTTCCGTGCGGGAGTCGGGGGATTCGGGGACGTACGGGCCCCAGTAGACGTGACCCGAGGCGTCCATCGTCGTCTCGCGCGGCGCCACCCCGTGGCCGAGGCCGCGTGCCGCCAGTTGGGCCTCCGCGAGGCGGCCGTCCCGGACGAGTCGGAGCACGACGCGTTCGGCCCGGGGCAGCCGGGCGTACGCGCCGGGGGCGAGCTGGGCCAGGTACGGGTTCACGATGTCCGCGAAGCCCGTCAGCCACTCCTCGTCGCGGAACGGCAGGTCGCCCGCGTACATCCGGAAGTCGTGCTTGAGGAACTTGTAGTCCTTGGCCTCCCGGACGTCCATGTGGCCGCTCGACACCAGGAACTCGTCTATGAGGCCCTGGACGTGGATGCGGTCGCGCACGTTCGTCAGCTTGTGGCGCTGGTTGGAGATCGACGCGGACTCGGCCGCCTCGTAGGGCGCGATGTACCAGCGGTAGACGGGGTCGGGGAGCACCGTGAAGGACGTCGCCAGGCAGTACGCCTGCGCCGAGAACAGCTGGTCCTCGTAGTGGATGCCCTCGGGGAAGCGCAGGTCGTTCCGGTCCAGGAACGACTTCTTGTACATCTTGCTCGTCGACAGGTGCTCGAAGAACAGGGCGGGTTCCGCCGCGATGCCGTCCACCGTGCGGCGCTCCGCCACCAGGTGCGGCATCCAGGTGGAGGTGCGGCCCGTGTCGACGCGGACCCGCTCCACCGCGCCCATCACGAAGTCCACCTCCCGCTCGCGGTGGGCGGCGAGGAGCAGCTCCACCGCGCGCTCGGGGAGTTCGTCGTCGCTGTCCAGGAACATCACGTACGGGGCGCGTGCGATGTCGAGGGACCGGTTGCGCGGCGCGCTGCAGCCGCCGCTGTTCTCGGGCAGGCGGAGGTAGCTGATGCGGTCGTCCTCGGCCGCCAACTGCCGGGCGACTTCAGGCGTGTTGTCCGTCGAGTGGTCGTCGCTGATGACGATCTCGATGTTCGCGTGCGTCTGGCGGCGCAGCGAGGCGACGGCGCGCGGGAGGCGTTCCGCGTCGTTGTAGACGATCACCGTGACCGTCACGTCGGGCGTCTCGGTCATCGGGTCGTCGCCTCCTCGGGCGTCGGTGCCGGGGTCCGCTCGTCGACCGGCGTGACGGGCGGCAGGGAGTCCTCGCTCTCGCCGAGGAAGACGCGGCGCACGACCCGCTCGGCGGCGCGCCCGTCGTCGTACTCGCAGAAGCGGTGGCGGAAGGCGCGGCGCGCCTTGTCGGCCGCCGCGTCGCGCCAGGCGTCGGAGGTGAGCAGCTCCGTCAGCTCCTCCTGCGTGCGCGCGACCTTGCCCGGCGCCTCGGCCATCAGGTCGAAGTAGACGCCGCGCGTCGTCGCGTACGTCTCCCAGTCGTCGGCGTAGATGACGATCGGGCGGTCGAGGTTGGCGTAGTCGAACATGATCGAGGAGTAGTCCGTGATCAGGGCGTCCGCCGCGAGCGCGAGTTCCTCCACAGGGTCGTAGGAGGAGACGTCGATGACGCGGCCGCTCTTGCGCAGGCCGGCCAGCGGGGACGCCGCGCCGCCGTAGAAGTAGTGGCCGCGGACCAGGAGGACCGTGTCCTCGCCGAGCCGTTCGGAGAGGGTCGCGAGGTCCAGGCGCGGGGTCCAGGCCGCCTCGTAGTCGCGGTGGGTGGGCGCGTACAGGATCGCCCGCTTGCCCGGCGCGATGCCGAGCCTCTCGCGGATCGCGCGGACGTCGGCGGCCGTCGCGTTGTAGTAGACGTCGTTGCGCGGATAGCCGTAGTCCAGCGAGGTGTAGTGCGAGGGGTAGGCGCGCTCCCACATCTCCGTGGAGTGGCCGTTCGCGGAGACGCTGTAGTCCCAGCGGTCGACGCGGGCCAGCAGGTCGTGGAAGTTCAGGCCCTTGGCGGCGGCCGGGTAGTCCAGCTGGTCCAGGCCCATGCGCTTCAGTGGGGTGCCGTGGTGCGTCTGGAGGTGGATCGAGTCCGGGCGCTTCACGATCGCGTTGGGGAAGTTGGCGTTGTTCACCAGGTACTTGGCGCGCGCCATGACCTCCCAGTAGCGGCGCGTGCCGGGCACGACGTGGTCGGTGCCGGGCGGCAGCAGCGGTACGTTCGCGGCCGAGACGACCCACACGGGGTGGATGTGCGGGGCGAGTTCGGCGAGCTTCGCGGCGATCGCCGCCGGGTTGCAGGCCACGCCCCGGTCCCAGTAGGCCGTGAACACCGCGAGGTTCGGGTCGACCGGGCGCTCCAGGGCCCTGCGGTAGCGCAGGTCGCGGACCTTCACGCCGACCTTGTGCTTGCGCGAGACGACCGCCGACCGCAGCTTGCGCCGCTGCTGGTTGGCCGTCTGGAACGTGCGGTACTTCGTGTACGCGTCCTCTTCGAGGAGGCGGCGCCGCACGCCCTCCAGGCCGCCGGGGTGCTGGTGGCCCCGCGGGCGCAGGGCGACGGCGGCCTTGGACGCGCGGTGGAAGAACTCCCTGCGGACCGGGTCCGGAAGCTTCTCGCGGGCGACGACGCGCAGGCAGTCGCCGACCATCACGTCGTAGAGCGCGGCGCGCGCCGCCGTGGGCAGGCCCCGGTCGGCGGCGAGGTTCAGGAGCGATTCGTAGCGGTCGATGACCGCGTACCGCTCCTCGGGGGCGCCCCGCGGAATGCTCTCGGCGCGCAATTCCCTTACGTTCAGGGCGACTTGATCGAGCGTCGCGACATGGTCGGCGAGGAGCAGCGCGGCGTACGCGGCGAACGTCTCGTCGTCCACGGCCAGTTCGGCGCGGTGCGCCCGCCAGAAGTCGGCGCGCAGCACGCGGTTGCCGAGCAGCGGCGTGACCTTCAGGAGGTTCGGGCAGTCCGCGAGCGGCAGGTCGCGGCGGCCCTGCTTGGCGAGGTGCTTCCCGTCAGGGCTCGGCATGCCCCGGTGCCGCCACGTCGAGCGGAGGTGGTCGACGACCAGTACGTCAACCCGGCCCCCGGCCAGGTCGGCCGCCCGGTCGGCGACCGCCCGCGCGGCCCCCGTCGGCACGCCGTCCTTGCTCGCCACGAAGTGCAGCCACCGGCCGCGCGCCCGCTCGGCGCCCGCGGCGCGGGCCGCGCCGTCGCCCGTGCCGTCGGGCAGCGGGACGACGGTGACGCCGGGCCGGTCCGCGGCGGCGGCCTGCGCGGAGGCGCCGACCGCGGCGACGATCACCTCGACGCCGGGCGACGCCTGTGCGGCGAGGGCGTCCAGGCAGGCGCCGAGGTGCCCCTGGACGTTCCGGCCGTACACGACGACGCTGAGCTCGGGTCCTGCGCTCTCACCCTGCTCGGGCACGGCGGTGCCCCCCTTCCGTGTACTCATGCGGTGGCCGTCCCTCGGTGGGCGAGCATCCGGTCGACGACGCGGGCCGCGGCCCCGCCGTCGTCCAGGTCGCAGAACTCGGCGCGGAACGCGTCGTACGCCTGCGCGTACGGCGCGCTCGTCGCGTCGAGGTCCCGCAGCGCGGCGATCAGCCCGTCGGAGGTGGGGACCAGCGGTCCCGGCGCGCGCTTCTCGAAGTCGAAGTAGAAGCCGCGCAGCCGGTCGCGGTAGTGCTCCAGGTCGTACGTGAAGAACAGCATCGGACGGCCCGTCACCGCGAAGTCGAACATCACCGAGGAGTAGTCGGTGACGAGGACGTCGGCGATCAGGAGCAGGTCCATGATGTCGGGGTAGCTCGCGACGTCCCACACGAAGCCGTCGCCCGCGCCCGGCACCGGCTCCACGATGTGCGCGTGCGGCCGGACCAGGAGGACGTGGTCCTCGCCCAGCTCCGCGCGCGCCTTGGCCAGGTCGATGCGCAGGTCGAGCAGGAAGCCGCCGCGGTGGCGCTGCTTGTCCTCGCGCCACGTCGGCGCGTACAGGACGACCTTCTTGCCCTCGGGCAGGCCGAGCGCGCGGCGCACCTTCTCGGCGCGCTTGGCGCGGTCGGGGGCGAGCAGCACGTCGTTGCGCGGGTAGCCCGCCTCCAGGAGCTCGCCGTCCACGTCGCCGCCGAACCGGAAGGCGCTGCGCATGATCGGCGTACTGAACTTGTTCGGCGAGAGCAGCATCGTCCACTGGTGGCGCTCGCGGTCCAGGTCCTGGAGGTACTGGGTGCTCGCGAAGTGGTCGTTGTCGAAGTCGAAGCCGATCCGCTTCAGCGGGGTGCCGTGCCAGGTCTGGACGATCTGCTGGCCCTCGCGCCGCTCCAGCCAGCGCGGGAAGTGCGTGTTCCCGACGATGTAGCGGGAGCGGGCCATCGCCTCGTAGTACTCGGGACTGTGCACGCGGACCGCCTTCGCGGTGGCCGGGACCTCGCACTGGCCGTCCTTGACGACCCACAGGTGGTCGACGGGCAGGGCGCGGCGGACCATCTCCTCGTGGATGGCGCGCGGCGAGTCGCCGTACATGCGGCCGCCGAAGACGTCGTACAGGACGGCCTCGCGCAGCGGCTCGTGGCGGGCGGCGGGATAGGCCTCGGTGCGCAGCCGGGTCTGGCGGTGGCGGCTGCGCTCGTCGGGGCGCAGCTCGGAGTGGGCCATCAGCGCGAGCTGGTCGTACTGGCGGGCCTGCAGTTCGACGCGCTTGCCGTGCGCCGTCACCTCCAGGGGGAGGTCGGCGTGGACGGGCGGGGCGAGCTGGACGGCGGTCCGGGAGCCGTCGGGCTTCTGGACGGAGGGCCACCAGAATCCGGCGCGGAGCGGGGTCGCTCCGGCGTGGCGGTGGGTGGGGGCGGGCACGAAGCGCGCCTCGAAGCGGCCGTCCACGGCCTGCGCCGGGAACGTGTACTCGTGGCCCGACCAGGTCTGGCGGAGCACGAGCTCCAGGTCGTGGGTGCCGGTCGCGGGGTAGCTGCCGGTGAGGGTGACGGTGCCGTCGGGGGCCGCGGCGACGTGGTTCACCAGGGGCTGGACGGGCTGGTCGCAGAGCTGGAGGTAGCCGCCGGGGCTGCGCCGGGCGTAGACGGTACGAGAGGGGTCCGCCTGCGCGAACTGGGCGCCGGAGAAGCCCTCGCGGTCGTCCAGGATGAGGGCGAGACGGGTCGACTTCGGCTCGTCACCGGAGGCGTCGACGATCTCCACCGACATGTCCCAGCGGGCGATGGACCGCTCGGCCTGGGTCGGGCGCAGGCGCTCGTGGTTCTCGCGTACGTCCGTCAGGGCCGCCGTGTCCACGTGTGCCGTGAACGGGACGCGGCCCTCGCGCGGGGCGTCGAGGTCCAGCGGGACCGTCAGGATCGTGCCGGACTCGCGGTGGCGCATGCGCAGCCGGGGCGTGCCGCCGGGGGCGGTGCGCAGGATGCCGCGGACGAGGAGGCGGGGGCCCTCGGCGCGGACCTCGAGGGCGCGCGCGTGCGCCGTCTCCACGCGGATGGCCAGCTCGCCGTCCTGGATCTGCGGGGCCACCCGGACGTCCTCGGTCACCCAGTGCGCGGGCGGCGTCTGGCCGGACCCGGTGCCCGCGCCGTACAGCGGGCCGCGCCGGGGCGTCGAGCCCGTGCCGGCCACGGCGATCCGCACGTACCACAGGCCGTCCACCCACTTGCCGCGGTGCCGCAGCCGCGAGGGGTTCACCAGCGCGCCGAAGCCCGCCCAGTCGGCGTGCCGGAACTCGGCGCCGGAGGCCACCGTCGCCTCGGGGTCGAGGTGGCTGCGCGCGGGCACCAGGACCGTGCGGCGGCTGCCCTTCTCCTTGAGGATCAGCGACTTCAGCGCCCTGCTCCGCGACTCGGCGCCGAGCTGGCGGGCGAACGCCCAGCCGGACAGCCACAGCTTGCCGTCGTGCCAGGAGGCCTCGTCGAGGCGGCTGCGCAGGCGCAGCTCCTGGTCGAGGCGGAGGACGGCGTCCGGGACGGGGGCGGCTGGGTCGAGGAAGGGGTAGTCGGCCTTGGGGTGCAGCGTCCCGGCGACGGGGATCGAGCCGGGGTGCTCCTTCTCGAACTCCAGCTGGCCGATCAGCTCGTCCATGCGCCGGTGCACGGTCAGGTACAGCTTCAGCTTGTGCGGCACGTGCAGCGCGCGCACCGCGTCCTGGCCGATCTCGCGGACCAGGCGGCCCACGTGCTCCAGGAACGCCTCCTGATAGGCGGCGTCCGAGCCGGGGAGCACCTTCCAGAAGAGGGGGATCTCCTCGGCGAGGGCGTTGTTGTCGTAGACCTTGAGGTGCTCGGCGTACATCGGGTCGTCGTCGACGTGGGCGAGCATGAACTCGCGCACCATGCGGATCGACTTCACGCGGTCGATCAGGCCCTGCGGGTTGGTGCGGTTCTGTGTGATGGACCGCTCGCCGATCTCGCGCTCGCGCCAGTTGTAGATCGGCTCGCTCAGGACGTCCACGGAGTCGGCGAGGTAGTGCGCGGGGACGCTGACGGGCGCGTCCTCATAGAGCATGGCTTCCGGGTACGCGAGCCGGTGCCGCTCCCAGAAGGTGCGGCGGTAGACCTTGTTCCACGCGGTGCGGTCGGTGAGCAGCGGCCGGAACTTCGAGACGTGGGTGCGCAGCCGGGTCGCGGCGAAGGGCGCGCGGTGCACCGGGGACTGGACGTGTCCGGCGGAGCGGAAGCGGGTCACGTTGCCCGCCGCGAAGTCCGAGCCCGTCTCGTCGAGCGTCTCGATCATCAGTGCGTACGCCGTGGCGGGCAGGGTGTCGTCGCTGTCCACGAAGGCGAGGTACTCGCTGTCGGGGGACATCTCCCGCACGCCCGTGTTGCGGGCCGCGCCCAGGCCCTTGTTCTCCTGGGATATCAGGCGGAACCGCGGGTCGGCCGCCGCGAAGGCCCCGGCGATGGCCGCGCTGCCGTCCGTCGAGCCGTCGTCGACCATGATCACTTCGAAGTCCTGGAACGTCTGGGCGGCCAGGGACTCCAGGCACTCGTCGAGGTAGAGCTCGACGTTGTAGACGGGGACGACAACACTCAGCCGTGGCTGCACGCGTACTCCTTCTGTTGCTAAACGCTCCCATAGTGTAAGGATCTGCGTATTGATGCGACAAAAGGGATACGCCGGGACGCTCGGGGGATCAGTCCTTGCCGCCGCCCGTGAAGCGTTCGTACTCCTTCAGGACGTCCCCGGTGGGCCCGTCCATCCGCAGCTCGCCGCGCTCCAGCCACAGCACCCGGTCGCAGGTGTCGCGGATCGACTTGTTGTTGTGGCTGACCAGGAAGACCGTGCCCGCGTGCTTGCGGAGCTCGCGGATGCGGGCCTCGGAGCGCTTCTGGAAGGAGCGGTCGCCGGTGGCCAGGGCCTCGTCGATGAGCAGGACGTCGTGGTCCTTGGCGGCCGCGATGGAGAAGCGCAGCCGGGCCGCCATGCCGGAGGAGTAGGTGCGCATCGGGAGCGTGATGAAGTCGCCCTTCTCGTTGATGCCGGAGAAGTCGACGATGTCGTCGTAGCGCTCCTGGACCTGCTCGCGGCTCATGCCCATCGCGAGACCGCCGAGGCGTACGTTGCGCTCGCCGGTCAGGTCGTTCATCATCGCCGCGTTCACGCCGAGCAGCGAGGGCTGGCCGTGGGTGAAGATGCGGCCGCGCTCGACGGGCAGGAGCCCCGCGACGGCCTTGAGCAGCGTCGACTTCCCGGAGCCGTTGGTGCCGATGAGGCCGATGGCCTCGCCCTTGTGCGCGGTGAAGGACACCTTCTTGACGGCGTGCACCTTGCGCACGCCCGCCCGCGCCTCGGTCTTCTTGCGGCCGCCGATGATCCGGTTGAGGGCGGCGGTGGCGGTGCCGCGGCCCGCGCCGGTGCCGTGCACGCGGTAGACGATGTCGACCTGGTCGACGATGACGGTGGGGGCCCGGTCCGGGGAAGTGTCAGCCACGGCCGTACGTCTCCTCTGCTTTCCAGAAGTAGATGAACCCGCCGATTCCGGCGAGCAGTGCCCAGCCCAGGGCCCAGGCCCACACGTGGTGCGGGAGCTGGTCCCGCTGGAAGCTGTCGATCAGCGCGAACCGCATCAGGTCGATGTAGACGGCCGCCGGGTTGGACTCCAGGAGCACCTTCACGGCGTGCGGCAGATTCTGGTCCTTGAGGACGGCGTCGATGCTCCACATCACCCCGGACACGTACATCCAGGTGCGCAGCACGAACGGCATCAGCTGCGCGATGTCCGGCGTCTTGCTGCCGAGCCGCGCCATGACGAGCGCGAGGCCGGTGTTGAACGTGAACTGCAGCGCGAGGACCGGGATCACCAGGAGCCAGGACGCCGTGGGCGGGACGCCGAAGCAGAGCAGGATCACGAAGAGCGCGCACATGGAGAACAGCAGCTGCTGGAGCTGTTGCAGGCAGTACGAGATCGGCAGCGAGGCGCGCGGGAAGTGCAGGGCGCGCACCAGGCCGAGGCTGCCGGAGATCGCGCGGGTCCCCGCCATCACGGACTGCTGGGTGAAGGTGAAGACGAAGACGCCGGTGACCAGGAACGGGACGTAGTCCTCGACGTCGCGCTTGGTGTTCATCAGCACGCCGAAGATGAAGTAGTAGACCGCCGCGTTCAGGAGCGGCGTCATCACCTGCCAGACCTGGCCGAGCTTGGCCTGGCTGTACTGGGC
>NZ_LIPN01000307.1 GCF_001418325.1 Streptomyces atriruber
GTGCACCGCCTCCGACTCCAGGGCGTCCAGGTGGCTGAGCGCGTAAGGGCTGTCGGTGCCCTCGTCGGTCACTGTGGCGACGGTCGTCATGCGAGACCCCTTTCGGTGAGCAGCGCGTGGAGAGCCGCCGCGGACTCCTGCACGGTCTGGTCCTGCGACGCGATGCGCAGGTCGGGCGAGTCCGGTGCCTCGTACGGGTCGTCGACCCCGGTCAGCCCGGAGATCTCACCGGCCGCCTGCTTGGCGTACAGGCCCTTCACATCGCGTACGGAGCAGACCTCGACCGGCGTCGCGACGTGCACCTCCAGGTACGCGGTGCCGTTCGCCTGGTGGCGCTTGCGCACCGCCTCGCGGCTGTCGGCGAACGGCGCGATCACCGGCACCAGGGCCAGCACGCCGTTGCGGGCGAGGAGTTCGGCGACGAACCCGATCCGCTGCACGTTGGTGTCCCGGTCCTCGCGGCCGAAGCCGAGGCCCGCCGAGAGGAACGCGCGGATCTCGTCGCCGTCGAGGACCTCCACGCGGCGGCCATCGGCGCGCAGCCGGCCCGCCAGTTCGTACGCGATGGTGGTCTTGCCGGCGCTGGGCAGGCCGGTGAGCCAGACGGTGGCTCCGGTCGTCACGTGGTTCTCCCGGGTCGGTTGCTGCTGCGTCTGCGGCGCGGTCATCAGTGGATCCCGCACTCGGTCTTGGCGTTTCCGGCCCAGCGGCCGGCCCGCGTGTCCTCGCCCTCCAGGAGGCGGCGGGTGCAGGGTGCGCAGCCCACCGAGCCGTAGCCGTCCATCAGGAGCGGGTTGGTGAGGACGCCGTGCTCGGTGACGTACGCGTCGACGTCGTCCTGCGTCCAGCGGGCGATCGGCGAGACCTTGACCTTGCGCCGCTTCTCGTCCCAGCCGACGACCGGGGTGTTCGCCCGGGTCGGCGACTCGTCGCGGCGCAGCCCGGTGGCCCACGCGGCGTATCCCGCGAGACCGTCCTCCAGGGGTTGCACCTTCCGCAGCTTGCAGCACAGGTCCGGGTCGCGGTCGTGGAGCTTGGGGCCGTACGCGGCGTCCTGCTCGGCCACGGTCTGACGGGGCGTCAGGGTGAGGACGTTGACGTCCATCACGGCCTCGACGGCGTCACGGGTGCCGATGGTCTCCGGGAAGTGGTATCCGGTGTCGAGGAACACGACGTCGACACCGGGCCTGGCCCGCGAGGCGAGGTGGGCGACGACCGCGTCCTCCATCGAGGAGGTCACGCAGAAGCGTGCCCCGAAGGTGTCGGCGGCCCATTGGAGGATCTCCAGGGCGGAGGCGTCCTCCAGGTCGCGCCCGGCCTGCTCGGCGAGTGCCTTCAACTCGTCGTCCGTGCGCGACTTCTGATCCTGAGCGGTCGTCATATCTGGCTCTCTCCACTGCTGGTGTGCTGAACACCCCGGGCGAGGAGCCCGAGGAACTTCAGCTGAAAGGCGCGATTGCAGGCCGCGCATTCCCAGGCGCCGTGACCGGCGTCGTTGGGGCGCAGGTCCTCGTCGCCGCAGTAGGGGCAGTGGAACGGGGCGGCACGCTCGCTCACTTGAGGGCCTCCTCGGACGCGCGCGCGGTCCACGTGGCGAACCGCTCGCCTTCCTCGCGCTCCGCCTCGAAGCGCTTCAGGACCCGCTCGATGTAGTCGGGCAGCTCGGTGGCGGTGACCTTCAGACCACGGACCTTGCGGCCGAATCCGGCGTCGAGCCCGAGCGCGCCGCCCAGGTGCACCTGGTAGCCCTCGACCTGGTTGCCCGCGTCGTCGAGCATGAGCTGGCCCTTGAGGCCGATGTCGGCGACCTGGATGCGGGCGCAGGCGTTCGGGCAGCCGTTGATGTTGATGGTGATCGGCTCGTCGAACTCCGGGATGCGGCGCTCCAGTTCGTCGATGAGCGAGGCGCCGCGGGCCTTGGTCTCGACGATGGCGAGCTTGCAGAACTCGATGCCGGTGCAGGCCATGGTGCCGCGCCGGAAGGGCGAGGCGTTGACCCGCAGGTCGAGCGCTTCGAGTGCGGAGACGAGCGCGTCGACCTGCTCCTGCTCGATGTCGAGCACGATCATCTTCTGCTCGGCGGTGGTGCGCAGCCGGCCCGAGCCGTGTGCCTCGGCGACCTCGGCGATCTTCGTCAGGGTGGCGCCGTCGACGCGGCCGACGCGGGGCGCGAAGCCGACGTAGAAGCGTCCGTCCTTCTGCCGGTGCACGCCGAGGTGGTCGCGCCAGGTGCCGGCGGGCTGCTCGGGGGCGGGTCCGTCCACCAGCTTCCGCCGCAGGTACTCGTCCTCGAGGACCTGCCGGAACTTCTCCGGGCCCCAGTCGGCGAGGAGGAACTTCAGACGGGCGCGGTTGCGCAGGCGGCGGTAGCCGTAGTCGCGGAAGATGCCGATGACGCCGCCGAACACGTCCGGCACCTCGTCGAGCGGCACCCAGGCGCCGAGCCGCACGCCCAGCTTGGGGTTGGTCGAGAGGCCGCCGCCGACCCAGAGGTCGAAGCCGGGGCCGTGCTCGGGGTGGTGCACGCCGACGAAGGCCACGTCGTTGATCTCGTGGGCGACGTCGAGCTGCGGCGATCCGGAGATCGCGGTCTTGAACTTGCGCGGCAGGTTCGAGAAGTCCGGGTTGCCGATGAAGCGCCGCTGGATCTCGTCGATGGCGGGGGAGCCGTCGATGATCTCGTTCTCGGCGACGCCCGCCACGGGGGAGCCGAGGACGACGCGGGGCGTGTCGCCGCACGCCTCGGTGGTCGAGAGCCCCACGGCCTCCAGGCGCCGCCAGATCTCGGGGACGTCCTCGATGCGGATCCAGTGGTACTGGATGTTCTGGCGGTCGGTGAGGTCGGCGGTGCCACGGGCGAACTCCTGGGAGATCTCGCCGATGACGCGCAGCTGCTCGGTGGTCAGCCGTCCGCCGTCCACGCGCACGCGGAGCATGAAGTACTCGTCGTCCAGCTCCTCCGGCTCCAGGATCGCGGTCTTGCCGCCGTCGATCCCGGGCTTGCGCTGGGTGTACAGGCCCCACCAGCGCATCCGTCCGCGGAGGTCGTTCGGGTCGATGGAGTCGAATCCACGCTTCGAATAGATCGTCTCAATACGTGTCCGCACATTGAGACCGTCGTCGTCCTTCTTGAACTGCTCGTTCCCGTTGAGCGGCGTGAAGTGACCGACGGCCCACTGGCCCTCGCCGCGGTGACGGCTCGCCTTGCGGCGGGGCGTGGCTGGGGCAGGCTTTTCTGGCGTGGCGGCCATGGTGGTACGTCCTTCGGGGCAGCGGGAAAGCGGCTCTGACCTGCGGATATGGCACGTCGGTACGCGTGCTGGAGGCATGCGGGGACGTGCGCGCGGCGCTGCGCAGGGAGGGGGATCAGTGGATGAGGAGCGGCTGTGCTGAGTCGATCAGCAAGCCGGACACATGGCGCTGGACATGCGGCCGAGGTCGACGTGACGTCGACTCACCAAGGCGTTTCCAGTGCGATCCATGCCGGAAGCGTGTCACGGGACTTTCGACCCAGTCCAGCATTATCCAGAATGCGGACACCCTTGTCCCGTATGGTGGACAAGGGTGTCGTCGGTCACAGGGGACCGAGAGGTGGAAGGGGCGGTTCTACCGCGGTCGATTCAGTCGCGTCAGTCGCGGCCGGACCCCGGCCACGGTCCCGGCGTGGGCAGGTCGGCCTCCTGCTCGACCTTCGTGTCGAAGAGCCTGAAGCCGCGCCGCCGGTAGTTGTCCATGGCGTGCTCGCCGTCCTTGGAGCACGTGTGCAGCCAGACCCGCTCGGTCGGCGCGAGCCCGGGCCACCGCTCGGCCAGGTCCCAGGCCCGCGCGACGCCGTGCGACAGGAGGTGCCCGCCGATCCGGCGCCCCCGGAAGGCGGGGAGCAGACCGAAGTAGACGATCTCGACGACACCCTCCGCCGCGTCCCCGTTCTCCCCGCGCGCCGCCAGCTCCACGTACCCGGCAGGCGTCCCGTGGTCGTACGCGACCCAGGTCTCCACGCCCGGCCGGCCGAGCAGCTTCTGCCACTCCGCGTAGGAGAGGGAGAGCCGGTCGGACCAGCCGATGTCCCCGCCCACGGACGCGTACAGGAACCGGCTGAACTCGGGCGAGGGAACTTCGGCGCGCACGATCCGGACGTCCCCGTCGGGCGCGGCGGCCGGGAGCAGGTCGCTCGGCGACGTCTGCTCCAGGGACCAGGTGGTGACAGTGATGCTCATGGGGCTCAGAGAATCATGTGCCGCATCGGGGAGCCACGTCGCCCTCGGGGAGCCACGTCGCCCTCGGAGGACCACGCCGCCCTCAAGGCTCCGTCAGCCGCCGCGCCGCGCGGACCGCGGGCGCCATCGAGTGGGGCAGCAGGTCCGCCGGGCTCTTCGGCATGATCACGTCGACGTCCACCTCCTCGTGGAAGCGGTAGGGACGGTGGGCGAGCAGCCCGCCCAGATAACGCCGCACGCGGGAGAGCTCGGCGCGGACCGTCACCGTGCGCGCCGGATCGCCGAACATGTCCTCGGCCAGGCCCGAAGCCGTGCGTCCCGTGCGGTACGTGCACAGGAGGTAGAGGAGCTCGGCGTGGCGCGGGCTCAGCTCGTGCGTCCAGTCGTGGGCGCCGCCGAGCACCGAGAGCGTCCAGCGGCGCGGGCTGCTCACGTCCAGGACGAGGCGGGTCGCGGCGACCGGCCGCGGCACGTCACCGGGGTTCTCCAGGCGCAGCAGCCACCCGCCGGGCAGCGGCTCGACCAGACAGGAGCCCAGCGAGGGGAGCCAACTGCGGCCCGCCCCGAAGGTCTTGGGGAGCGCGAGGCGGTCCGCCGGGGGCATGCCCGTCACCGCGGCGGTCCAGCCGTGCACGTCCACCGCGAGCGCCCGCCCGTCGAGGCGCGCGAGCACCGGCGCCGCCACCGCGCGCAGCCGGTCGAGCGCCGTCACGTGCCGGTCCCGCAGCCGCGCCTCGCCGAGCTTGGCCACCGAGTCGACCAGGGCGAGCGTCGCGGGATGGATGGTCTGCAGCGGGCCGCTGACGTCGACGACGCCGAGGAGCCTGCCGTCGCGCGGATCGGTCACCGGGGCGCCCGTGCACGTCCACGGGTGGTGGGTCTGCACGAAGTGCTCGGCGGAGAAGACCTGCACGGGGCGCCGCACCACCAGCGGAGTCCCTATGCCGTTCGTGCCCACGACGTTCTCGCCCCAGTCCGCGCCCGGCTCGAAACCGAGCGAGTCGGCCTTGCGCAGCACCGCCGCGCTGCCCTCGCGCCACAGCACCCGTCCGTCCGCGTCGCTGACGACCATGATGTGCTGCGCCGCGTCCGCCACGGAGACCAGGCCGTCGCGCAGGACGGGCAGGATCTCCAGGAGCGGCGAGGCGCGGCGGCGCTCCTCCAGCTCCTCCTCGGTCAGCAGCCGGGACCGGTGGTCGTGGTCGGGGTCGACCCCGCCGAGGATCATCCGCCCCCACGAGTCGCCGATCACCGGACGCGGCAGGACCCTCGGCCGCTGCCCGGACAGCGTGGCGTCGCGCACCCCCTTCAGGAGGTGCGCGGCGTGCGTGAGGTCCATCGCGGATATGTGCGCGAGGTCGATCGTCGACGGGGCGTTCATGACCACTGGGTCCTTTCCGGCCAGGCCAGTGTGGGGGGGGCGTGCAATTCATCGTGCCCCCTGTGCGCCGCCCCGGGCGCCTCATCGGCGATGAAACGAGCGGGCGTCACGGTGAGTTGCAACCTCCTGCAACCCTGGCCAAGGCCCGGGCGGTGCCTGAATCTGGACAACACGCCGCCCGTGCGGTGTTCACGCTCCTCAAGGGGCCTGAAGAGACGGGGGTGGTGCCGTGTCGGCGCAGCGCCACCCCCGTACCGGCCCCGCCGGGCAGGCTCTAGACGCCGGGAGCGGAGCGCTCCACCACCGCCGCAAGATCGAGACTGTGCGGCAGCGTGCCGAACGCCGCGCCCCAGTCCCTGCCGAGCCGCGAGGCGCAGAAGGCGTCGGCGACCTCCGGCGGCGCGTACCGCACGAGCAGTGACCCCTGGAGCACCAGCGCCATCCGCTCCACGAGCCGTCGCGCCCGCCCCTCGATGCCCTCCAGGTCGGCCAGTTCGGTCAGCAGGTCCTTGATCGCGCCGTCCAGGCGGTGGTCGGCGCCGCGCGCCGTCCCGACCTCCTGAAGGAACGCGTTCAGGGCCCGCGGCTCGCGCTGCAGCGCCCGCAGCACGTCCAGGGCCTGCACGTTCCCCGAGCCCTCCCAGATGGAGTTGAGCGGCGCCTCGCGCAGCAGCCGCGGCATGCCCGACTCCTCCACGTAGCCGTTGCCGCCGAGGCATTCGAGGGCCTCGCCGACCAGCGGCGTGCACCGCTTGGTCACCCAGTACTTCGCGGCCGGCACCGCGAGCCGCAGGAACGCCTGTTCCTGCTTGCTCCCGTCGTCGTAGGCCGCCGCGAGCCGCAGCGCCAGCGTCGTGGCCGCCTCCGACTCCAGTGCCAGATCGGCCAGTACGTTGCGCATGAGCGGCTTGTCGACGAGCTTGCCGCCGAACGCCTCCCGGTACGTGGCGTGGTGCACCGCCTGCGCCACGGCCTGCCGCATCAGCGCCGCCGAGCCGATCACGCAGTCGAGGCGGGTCGCCGCCACCATCTCGATGATGGTGCGCACCCCGCGCCCCTCGTCCCCGACCCGCCGCGCCCACGTCCCGTCGAACTCGACCTCGCTCGACGCGTTGGACTTGTTGCCCAGTTTGTCCTTGAGCCGCTGGATGGCGAACGCGTTCCGCGAGCCGTCCTCCAGCACCCGCGGCACCAGGAAGCAGGTCAGCCCCTGCGCGGCCTGCGCGAGCACCAGGAACCCGTCGGACATGGGCGCGGAGCAGAACCACTTGTGCCCCGTCAGCGCATAGGTTCCGTCCTCCGCGAGGGCCTGCGCGCGCGTCGTGTTGGCCCGTACGTCGCTGCCGCCCTGCTTCTCCGTCATCCCCATGCCGAAGATGGCACCGGCCTTCTGCGACGCGGGACGCAGCCCCGCGTCGTACACGGTCGAGGTCAGGCGCGGCTCCCACTCGGCGGCGAGCGCGGGGTCGGCGCGCAGCGCGGGCACCGCGGCGTGCGTCATCGAGACCGGGCAGCCGTGGCCCCCTTCGGCCTGCGTCCACACGAGGAATCCGGCGGCCCTGCGCAGATGTCCGCCCGGCCGCGACCAGGCGGTGGTCAGGCCCGAGGCGACGGCCTTGCCGAGCAGCCGGTGCCACGCGGGATGGAACTCGACCTCGTCGATCCGATTGCCGTAACGGTCATGTGTGTGCAGAACGGGAGGATTCTCGTTCGCCTGCTCTCCCCACCTCTGTACCTGGGCGGAACCCGAGGCGCGGCCGAGCAACGAGAGCTCGTCGCGGGCGGATTCGAGGAGCGCCGGATCCAGGTGCCGCTCCACCCCCTCCACGAGGGCCCGGTCGGACGTGAATACGTCATATCCCACCAGGGGCGGAGCCTGGTTGGTCACTGTGTGGGTGCTGGCTGCCATGCCGCTACGGTAAGGAGGTGCACCAGGCAAAAGAAACACCCGGGCGGCCGTCGGGCCGCTGGAACCGGGCCCGCGCTCTCTACCGGAACGTCTCCATGCGCAGGACCGCCTGGCTGCTGCTCAAGGACACCGTCAACTCGTGCATCGAGTACCGCATCCTGGGGCTCGCGGCCGAGGCGGCGTTCTTCACGCTGCTCTCCGTCCCGCCGCTGCTGCTGAGCCTCATCGGGCTGCTCGCGTACGTCGACCGGTGGACGGGCGCGGACACCATCACCAGCGTGCAGAGCAACATCCTGGAGGCGTCCCGCACGGTCCTCTCCGACCGGGGCGTCCACCAGATCGCAGAACCGATACTGGACGACGTGATGCGGGTCGGCCGCCCGGACGTCATCTCCATCGGGTTCCTCTTCGCCCTGTGGTCCGGCTCGCGCGCGGTGAACGTCTTCATCGACACCATCACCGTGATGTACGGCCTCGACGGCGCGCGCGGGATCGTCAAGACCCGGATGCTCGCCTTCGGCCTGTTCATCGTGGCGCTGCTCATCGGATCGGTGGCGCTGCCGCTGATGGTGGCGGGCCCGGACGCGGTGGTGAAACTGCTGCCGGGTTCGACGACGGTCGTCCAGATCCTCTACTGGCCGGTCGTCGTGATCCTCTCCGTGGTCTTCCTGACGACGCTGTATCACGTGTCGGTGCCGGTGCGTTCGCCGTGGGTCGAGGACATGCCGGGCGCGCTGATCGCGCTCGCCATGTGGGTGCTCGGCAGCTTCCTGCTCCGCATCTACCTCACCAGCACGGTGGAGGGCCCCACCATCTACGGCTCGCTCGCGGCACCCGTCGCCGTGCTGCTGTGGATCGGTGTCTCCGCGTTCGCGGTCCTGGTCGGCGCCGCGGTCAACGCGGCCATCGACCGGGTCTGGCCGTCCGTCGCCACGGCCGCGGCGCGCGCCGCCAACGACCGCATAAGGGAGGCGCAGGCCGCGGAGGTGGTGGCCCGCGCGGCCGCCGCGCGCGAGGCGCTGGCGGACCCCGACGACCCCGAGATGCCGTCCGAGTTCCCCGAGCGCTGGTCGCGTTTCCTGCCGCCGGACGACGTGTCGTCGCGGCTGCGCACCCCCGCGAAACAGCCGAAGCACGCGAAGCGGAACGGAACGGGGCCCGGGGGGAACGACCCCTCCGGCGACTGAGGAGCGGGGTCCGGGGCAGCGCCCCGTGACCTCGCCCCCCGGCGGGCCTGGGCTCACGCCTTCCAGGTGCCCGCCTCCGCCTGCTCCCTGGCGAAGTCGGCGAAATCCCTGGGTTCCCGGCCCAGTGCCTCCCGTACCCCCTCGGAGAGCTTCGCGTTGCGGCCGTCGAGGTTCGTCTCGAACAGCTCGATCAGGAACTCCACTTCCTCGGCGGGCACCCCGAACCGCGCGAGCGCCGCCCCGTAGTCACGGGCGGACACCGGCACGTACGTCATCTCCCGCCCGGCCGCCGCCGCGACCTCCCCGACCGCCTGCCGGAACGAGAGCAGCCGGGGACCCGTGAGGTCCAGGGTCCGGCCCGTGAACCGGTCGCCGCCGGTCAGCGCGGCCACCACCACGTCCGCGATGTCCCGGGCGTCGATGAACGGTTCGAGCACCTCACCGGCGGGGAACACCAGCTCCCCGCCCCGCATCCCGTCCAGCAGCGGGCCCTCGCTGAGGTTCTGCGCGAACCAACTGGCCCGCACGACGGTCCACTCGGCCCCCGCGTCCCGCACGGCCTGCTCGGTCGCGTGCGCCTGGTCCTCGCCGCGCGCCGAGAGCAGCGTCAGCCGCCGTACGCCGACCGCGACCGCCTCGCGGGCGAACGCGCCGACCGCCTCGGCCGCGCCGGGAGCCCCGACGTCCGGCAGGTACGCGAGGTGCGCGGCGTCGACGCCGCGTAGGGCGCCCGCCCAGGTCGACCGGTCCGTCCAGTCGAACGGCACCGCGCCGGACCGCGAGGCCGCCCGCACCGTGAGCCCGGCCGCCTCGGCCGACTCCACGACCCTGCGGCCCACCCGGCCGGTCGCGCCCGTCACCAGAACCGTCATGTCCGTGTTCATCGTGTTCCCCCTGCTCGTCGTGTTCCCCGTGTTCGTCGTCATGCATGTCAGTCAACTGCCGGGCAGGCCGCGGGACCATCGTCGAAGAGCTCACGGCCATACGCGTGCGTCCATGCGTCCGTCTACGCTTCCGCCATGGACGTACTCGCCGGCCTGCTGGAGGGACCGCGCGCGCGAGGAGCTTTCATGATCCGCGCGCTCTTCGACCCGCCCTGGTCCGTCCGCATCGCGGACGAAGCCCCCCTCTCCGTCATGATCATGGTGCGCGGGAACGCCTGGATCGCCCCCGCGGACGGGACGCCCGCCCAGCGCATCCGCCCCGGCGACCTCGCCATCGCCCGCGGCCCCGACCACTACACCTGCGCCGGGGACCCCACCACCGCGCCCTTCGCCGAGATCCGGCCGGGGGAGCGCTGCGTACCGCTCGACGGCGCCCCCGTGGCCCGCTACCGCGACCTCGGCCCGCGCACCTGGGGCGAGGGGCACGACGGCTCGGTGGAGATGCTGATCGGCACCTACCAGATGCGGGGCGAGCTCACCGGACGGCTCCTCGACGTGCTGCCGCCGCTGCTCGTCCTGCCCGCCGAGGTGTGGGAGTGCCCGCTCACGCCGCTCGTCGCCGAGGAGATCGGCAAGGACGAGCCGGGCCAGGCCGTCGTCCTCGACCGGCTCCTCGACCTGCTCCTGATCGCCGCCCTGCGCGCCTGGTTCTCCCGCCCCGAGGCCGAGGCGCCCGCCTGGTACCGGGCGATGGGCGACCCGGTCGTCGGCCGCGCCCTGCGCCTGCTGCAGGACGATCCGGCCCACCCCTGGACCATCGCGGACCTCGCGGCGAAGGCGGGCGTCTCGCGGGCCGCGCTGGCCCGGCGGTTCGCGGACCTGGTGGGGGAGCCCCCGATGACGTACCTGACGAACTGGCGGCTCGCGCTCGCCGCCGACCTGCTCCGCGACAGCGAGCTGACCATCGGCTCGATCGCCCGCCGCGTCGGGTACGGCAGCGCGTTCGCCCTGTCCGGCGCCTTCAAGCGGGTGTACGGGGTCAGCCCGCAGGAACACCGCGGCAGCGCGGCGTAACCTGGATCCCGTGGCCACAGAGAGCGTCGCGCCCGGCGACTACCGGGAGCGGCCGTCCCGGCTGACCGGCGCGGTCGTCTGGACCTGCGTGGCCACGGGCGCCCCCGGCGACACCCGCCCCGTGCTGCCCGACGGATGCATGGACCTGCTGTGGACCGAGGGCAGACTGTTCGTCGCGGGCCCGGACACCCATGCGTACGTTCCCGAGGTCGTGTCCCCCGGCAGCCGCTACGTCGGCATCCGCTTCTACCCCGGCACCGCGCCCGCCTTCCTCGGCGTCCCCGCCCATGAACTCCGCGACCGGCGGGTGGAGTTGGCGGACCTGTGGACCGCGGCCGAGGTGCGCCGCCTCACCGAGCGGGTGGACGACGCGGGCGACCCGATGGCCGTCCTGGAGGCCGTCGCCGCGGAGCGCGCCGCCGACGCCGAACCGCCCGACCCCCTGCTCGCCCACATCGTCGCTTCGCTGGGCGCGGGCCGCTCGGTCGCGCGCACCGCGGCGGACGCGGGTGTCAACGCCCGCCTGCTGCACCGTCGTTCGCTGCCCGCCTTCGGCTACGGACCCAAGACGCTGGCCCGGGTACTGCGCCTGCAGCGGGCCCTCGCGCTGGCCGGGGACGGCATGTCGTACGCGGACACGGCGGCCGTCGCGGGCTTCGCCGACCAGGCCCACCTGGCCCGCGACGTCAAGGAGTTGACGGGAACGCCGCTCGGCACGCTACTCGGCGGCGGTTCCTAGCGGAGCGAACAGGTCGACGCCGTTGCCGTCCGGGTCGAGCACGACCGCGTACCGCTGGCCCCAGGGCGCGTCGAACGGCTTGAGCCCGCTCGCGTACCCGGCGGCCGTCATGTCCTGGTGCGCCGCGTCGACCCCGGCGGGCGTCCCGCAGTGGAAGGCGAGCCCGATCCGGCCCCCGCCCGCGGGCGCCTGCCAGTCCGGGTGGAAGGACCGGACGGTCTCCTCCGTGTCGAAGGCGATGCGCAGGCCGCCGGGGAGCGCCGCCTCCACGTGCGGCAGGCTCTCGGACCCGTCGGGGAACTCCAGGCCGAGCCTGCGGTAGAAGGCGAGCGACGCGGTCAGGTCGGAGACGACCAGGCCGATCAGGTCGAATCGGGGCGTGGGTGCAGTCGGTGTGCTGTTCATGTCCGCAGCGTAGGCAGCGGTCCCGCGCCCGGTCTTGAAGGAAACGGACACGGCGCCTCTTCTTGTCGCGCACGGCTTTCGGCCGTACATGGAAAGGGGAGAGCGGGTGCGGCCCCGCACCCGCGAGGGAGATGATCGCCATGGCGTCGTCCGTGCCCCCTTCGCCGCACGAACACCTGGCAGGGCCGGTCCGTCTCCGGGCGGAGTACGACCCCGCGCCGTCCCGCTGGCTGTGGCTCGTCAAATGGCTCCTCGCGATCCCGCACTACCTCGTCCTCGCATTCCTCTGGACCGCGTTCTTCCTGGTCACCGTGGTCGCGTTCGTCAACATTCTGATCACGGCCCGCTATCCGCGCGCCCTCTTCGACTTCAACGTGGGCGTGCTGCGCTGGACCTGGCGCGTGGAGTACTACTCGTACGGCGTGCTCGGCACCGACCGCTATCCGCCCTTCTCGCTGCACGACGTGCCGGACTATCCCGCGCACCTGGAGATCGACCGTCCGGAGCGGCTCTCCCGCGGTCTGGTGCTCGTCAAGTGGTGGCTGCTCGTCCTGCCGCAGCTCGCCGTGCTCTTCCTGATCATGGGCGCCTACCGCTTCAACGGCGGCCTCACCGGGCTGCTCGCCGTGTACGCGGGCGTGGTGCTGCTCTTCCGCGGCCGCTACCCCCGGGACATGTACGACCTCAATGTGGGACTGCACCGCTGGGGCGCGCGGGTGGTGGCCTACGGCACTCTGCTGACGGACGTCTACCCTCCGTTCCGCCTCGACCAGGGAGAACGCGAACCGGTGGCCGACGAGCCGCTGCCGTGACTGTCACGGTCCCCGATTCCCCGCTACGTTGGAAGACATGGACTATCCCGGTGACAACCGGCTCGCGGCGGCTGTCGTGGTGTTCCGCCGCCGTGTGCTGCTCGTGCGACGCAGCGAGACCGAGCGGTTCCTGCCCGGTGTGTGGGGCGTGCCGTGCGGGAAGCTGGAGCCCGGCGAGAGTCCGCGGGACGGCGTGCTGAGAGAGCTCAAGGAAGAGACGGGACTCCTCGGCCGGGTCCTGCGCAAGGTCGGCGAATCCTCCTTCGTCAGTACGTACCACGGGCACGAGGTCAAGAACTGGCAGGACAACTTCCTCGTCCGCCCCCTCACCTTCGACGTGGTCCTGCCCCAGCCCGACCAGGACCACCGCTGGCTCCACCCCGCCGAGCTCGGCACCGTCCGGATCGACGACTACAACCGCGAGATCGTCCGCCAGGCCTTCGGCTGAGCCGCCTCCATCAGATCGTCGGGTCCTCCGCGAGCAGGTCGGCCAGCGCCGACAGCTCCGCCAGGTAGTCGTTCACCTCAAGACGCTTCTTCGCCACCGCGAGCCCCGCCGGGCCGCCCGTGGCCGCCCCCGCGAACACGTCCGTGTACCGCCGCCGTCCCGCCCCCGTCTCCAGGAACAGCGTGACCGTCGGCCGCTCCGCGTCGCACCACGCGCGGTGCAGCACGTGCGGCGGCAGCGCGTAGCCGCTCCCCGCCGTGTACCGCGCGCTCTGCACGAGCCGCAGCCGCGCGTCGCCCGCCGGTTCCAGGAGCCAATCGTCCTCCTCACCCGTCAGGGACTCCCGGTACCACGACGTGGCGACGCCCTCGTCCGCAGCGGGACCCGCGGGCTCGTACAGCTCCATGCCGAGCGCACCCCGCACCACGTACGAGGCGAGCGGGGAACGGTGGTTGTGGATGTCCTCGGGGGTGGCGCGGCCCGGATGCCACACGTGCGCGCGCAGCATGTGCCGCGGACCGCCGTCGATCAGGAGCAGCTTGTCGAAGCCGAGGACGTGGCGGTACGACAGGAGGGCGCACCCCGACGGGTCGCCGGCGCCTGCCGCCAGCTCGCGGACCAGCGGCAACAGGCGTGTGGGGGAGCCCAGTTCGGCGACGGCGGCGCGGGCCGCACGCACCAGCTCGTCCCTCTCCGGCCCGTCCAGCGACTTCTCCAGAAGCCTCGTGGCGTCCTGGACGTGCCGACCACCCAATGCACTCTCCCCCTCGTCGCGCTCTGCCCCTCGTCCGCCCGCCTCAGCCACCCGGCTGATACATCCATACGGCATGTGCCCGCAGCGCCGAAAGGCCTTGGTAGGTCATCCACAGCGGGTAGGCGAAATCGTCCCCGTCCCACGTCCAGATCCCGTTGTCCTGCTGCCGCCACACGCACGCCGCCGCCCCCGCGAGCATCTCCTGCCGGACCGCTTCCGTGCCCTCGTCGACGGCGACCGCCTGCGCGCCCGGCGTGAGCAGCGCCCGCATCACCCAGGCCGCCGAGAAGTGCCGCACGGCGAGCACCTCGGAGCGCGACGCGTCGACGGGATGCGGTCGGCGGACCGTCTCGTGGCCGCTCGCCAGGTCGTCGCAGCCGTCGTGTGCTGCCCCGGGGCAGGAGAGCAGCCAGCGGATGCCCTCCCTGCGCGTGTCGCGGGCGTTCGTGTCCTCGCCGAGCACCCCGGCCGCCCGGTCGAGGGCGACGACGGCCTGCGCCGTGTGCACGGCCGAGGGCGCCACCGTCCGGCCGCGCGGCGGGGTGAGCCGGGAGCCCCAGCAGCGCCGGTGGCCGCGTGCCGGATCGGTGACGGCCCCGTCGACGAGCGCGTCCCGCAGGACCGGCAGCGCGGGCGAGCCGGGCGCCGCGCGCAGCAGCCCGCGCAGCACCGTGGTGACGACATGGGTCAACTCCGCCCCCGCGGGCTCCAGTTCACGGGTGAAGCGCTCCGTGCACCGCTGCGCCTCCGTGGCGAGGAGCCCGGGGTCCGCGCCCGCCCGCGCGAGCGCGCCGAGCACCAGACCGGTCACCTCGGGGCGCCCCACCGTGCCCTGCGAGCGGGCCGCCCAGCCGCCCTCGGGCAGCCGCAGCCGCCACAGCGTCTCGACGAGCTCGGACGTGCGCAACCGCCCGTCGGGCATGCCGAGTTCGAGGGCGATGTGCAGTCCGTACGCGGTACCGGTCGGTGTCGGCCGCACCGGCTCAGGCTGCTCGTCGAGGGCGTGCGGCCAGCCGGTGAGACGGCCGCGCGGCGGATCGTCGAAGACCGTCAGGCGCTCGACGAGGGTGGCGTACGCGGCGGTGGAGAGCCCCGGCAGCGGCCCCGGCGCGCCCGGATCCGCCGCGTCGCGTCCCGCACTCGGCGGCGGGCGGCGCGGCGAAGGCACCCCGTCCGGATCCCCGGCGCGCCCGTCCTCGGACGCGCCCCTGGCCCGCAGCAGCGCGGCGGCGAGCCAGGCGGAGATCCCCGTCCCGAGGCCGCTGACCACGGCGAGCGAATAGCGGGCCGTGTCCCCGAACAGCGCGTCGGGCAGCAGCCCCACCAGGGCCTGGAAGACGGCGTAGCCCACGGCGACGGGGCCGAACCTGCCCAGCCACGTCACCACCCGCCCCGACGGGGGGTCGAGAGGCGGTTCGGGTGGCACGGGATGCCCGGCGGGGTCTGTGCTTGCGCGCATGCGTGCTGTAGGCATGAACTCCACCTACCCATAAGACACTTGTGACGAAAGGGAGTGAGCACCGTGCCGGGTTCCGAACCGACGGCGGACCTCACAGGATGGAACAGGGCCCCGTTCACCGGGGCGGGTCTCACACATGATGTCCATGAGAAAGGGACAGGCCCGGGCGTCGTCCTGGTTCCCGAGATCCCGGGCGTGCACCCCGGAGTCCTGGGCCTGGGCGAGCACTTGGTGAAGCAGGGCTTCACCGTCGCGATCCCGTCCCCCTTCGGTGAGCCGGGCCGCCCGGTCTCGGTACCGTACGCCATGGGCGTCTTCGGCCGGGTCTGCGTGGCCTCCGAGTTCCGCGCCTTCGCCACCAACGCCCGGCGCCCCTTCGCCGACTACCTCCGCGCCCTGGCCCGCGACCTGGCGTCGCGCACACCGGGTCCGGGCGTCGGCGTCATCGGCATGTGCTTCACGGGCGGCTTCGCGCTGGCCGCCGCCACGGAGGACGCCGTCCTCGCCCCCGTGCTCAGCCAGCCCTCGCTGCCGCTCCCGGTGAGCGCCGCGCGCCGGGTCGACCCCGGCATGTCCCGCGACGAGTTCGACACGATCGTGGCCCGCACCAAGAACGCGGGCCTGTGCGCGCTCGGCCTGCGGTTCAGCGAGGACAAGCTGGTCCCCCGCGACCGCTTCGACACCCTGCGCCGCCACTTCGGCGACGCCTTCGAGGTCATCGAGCTCGACTCGTCGCCGGGCAACGCGACGGGGTTCGCGAAGTCCGCGCACTCCGTTCTCACGGAGGAGGTGCGCGAGGTGCCGGGGCACCCCGCGTACGCCGCGCGCGAGCGGGTCGTCCAGTTCCTGCGGGAGCGGCTGGCCCCCACGGGGTGAGGGCCAGGGGCGGCTCAGCCGTCCGGCAGGGAGAAGATGCAGCTCAGTGACGAGGGCCGGGGGCCGGCGGGGAGTTCGTACTGCGGCAGGACGCCGGGACCGCACGACTGGGTGCCGATGCCGTGCCGGTCGATGTCGAGGTTGACCCAGACGGTGTCCCCCGGGGTGAGGTCGGTGCGGTGGCGGGCGGCGTCGAGCTGTTCGGTCGTCCAGCGGCGGGCGGTGAACGCGGGGGCGCCGTCGCTCTCCACGCGCAGCCCGCCGACCTCGGCCCAGCGGACGGCCGCGCGGGCCCCGTTCTCCTGCGGGCGCACGTACGGCGTCTGGAGCGCGTCGACATCCGACTCCCAGACGCCGATCAGCGAGGCGGCCGCGGTGTCGGGGTAGGCCTCGCCGGGCCCGCCGCCGAACCACCGCACCGGTCCCGCCGCGCCCGGCAGCCCGAAGCGGATGCCGATGCGGGGCAGCGGCACGGACCAGTCGCCCTCCGGCGTGACGGACATCCGCAGCAGCAGCTTGCTGCCGTCGGACGCCCAGTGGTACTCGGTGCGCAGCGCCAGATCGCTCGCCGCGGGCGCCACCCGGGTGCGCACGGTCAGCCCCTCGTCGGTCGGCTCGACGGCCTCGACGCGGTGCCGCATCCGGTGCAGGCCGAGGGCGCGCCAGCGGGCGGCCACGGACGGTTCGGGGCGCCAGGGCATGCCGTTGTCGTTGTCGGTGGGGGCCCGCCACACGTCCAGGCGCAGGCCGGTGATCTCGCGGTCGTGCAGGGCGAGGAGCGCGCCGGTGCGGGCGTCGAAGGACGCGGCGCCGAGGGTGATCCGCCGGCCGTCCGCGTCCGTCGAGGGCGTTGCGCCGCCGGGCACGGGCAGGATGATCCCGTACTCGACGGGCAGTTGGGCCCACGCCACCACGTGCCCCTTCGCCGCCCACGCCGTGTCCTCGGCGAGCGAGGCCCGCACCGTCCACTGGGTCTCGGCGTCCGGGTCCCGGCGCGGCGGGGACGGCAGGCCGACCTCCGCGCGCTCGCCGGGGCCGACCGGCGGCACCGCGAGCGCACCCTCGGCGACGGTCGTGCCGTCCTTCTCGTACGTCCAGGTGAAGACGAGGTGGGAGAGGTCGGCGAAGTCGTGGAGGTTGGTGATCGCGACCGTGCCGGACGGCCCGTCGCCCTCGATCCGGACCGGCTCGATCACCTTCTTGTACTCGACGAGCCCGGGGGACGGCGTCCGGTCGGGGAAGACGAGGCCGTCGCAGACGAAGTTCCCGTCGTGCAGCTCCTCGCCGAAGTCGCCGCCGTACGCGTACTCGTACGCGGGGTGCGCGATGCCGTGGTCGATCCACTCCCAGACGAAGCCGCCCTGCAGCCGGTCGTACGTCTCGAACAGCTGCTGGTACTCGCTGAGCCCGCCGGGTCCGTTGCCCATCGCGTGCGCGTACTCGCAGAGGAGGAACGGGAGCCGTCGCCGCTTGTCCGGTCCCTCGTCCTCGCCCCGGCCGATGCGCTCGACCTCGGCGTGGTCCGCGTACATCCGTGAGTACACGTCCGTGTCCGCGCAGGACCGGTCGCCCTCGTAGTGGAGCAGGCGGCTGTCGTCGCGTGCGCGGATCCAGTCGGCCATCGCGGTCAGACCGCGTCCCGTACCGCACTCGTTGCCGAGCGACCACAGGACCACCGACGGGTGGTTCTTGTCGCGCTCGACCATGCGGGCCGCGCGGTCCAGGAGCGCGGGCGTCCAGCGGGCGTCGTCGGCGGGGTTGGCGCGCCAGTCGACGGCTCCGAAGCCGTGGGTCTCCAGGTCGCACTCGTCGACGACCCACAGGCCGAGCTCGTCGCAGAGGTCGAGGAAGGCGGGGTGGGGCGGGTAGTGGCTGGTGCGGACGGCGTTGATGTTGTGACGCTTCATCAGCAGGACGTCCGCGCGCATCGTGGCGACATCGAGGGCGCGGCCCGTCTCCGGGTGGAACTCGTGGCGGTTCACCCCCCGGAAGAGGAGGGGGCGGCCGTTGACCTTGATGGTGCCGTCCTCCAGGGCGACCGTGCGGAAGCCGACGCGCAGCGCGATGCGCTCGCCGGGCGTGGCCAGCGTCGCGTCGTACAGCCGCGGCGTCTCGGCCGTCCACGGTTCCACGGCCACGGCGACCTCCTCGCCGGTCGCCACGTCGATGCCCAACTCGGCGACGGTGACGCGTCCTTGGACGTCCGAGTCGACCCGCAGCGTGCCCGTGCCCGCGCGGTGGTCGTAGGCGGCGTGGACGAAGAAGTCGCGGGCGCAGCCCTCGGGCCGGTGCAGCAGCGTCACGTCGCGGAAGATGCCGGGCAGCCACCACTGGTCCTGGTCCTCCAGGTACGAACCGGCGGACCACTGGTGGACGCGGACCGCGAGGACGTTGCCCCCGGGGCGCAGCAGCTCGCCGACGGCGAACTCGTGGGGGAGGCGGGAGCCCTTGAAGTCGCCGAGCTCCGTGCCGTTCAGCCAGACGCGGGCGCAGGACTCGACGCCGTCGAAGCGGAGGACGGCGGCGCCGTCCCGCGGCCAGTCGGCGGGCAGGTCGAAGGTGCGCAGATGGTCGCCGGTGGGGTTCTCGGTGGGTACGCGCGGCGGGTCCAGCGGGAACGGGTAGAGCATGTTGGTGTACTGGGGCGCGCCGTGGCCCTGCAGCACCCAGTGGCCGGGCACCGCGATCTCGTCCCAGGCCCCGCAGTCGTATCCGGCGGTGGCGAAGGTGTCGTCCTCGGTGTCGGCTGTGGGGGAGAGGCGGAAGCGCCATGGGCCGTTGAGGGAGAGAGCGGCGGCGTCCGACGTCGCGTACCACGCGCGGGGCGGGAGGCTGCCGGTGCCGGGGGACACGTCCTCGTGGTGGGGAAGCTCCATGGGTTCCATGAGACCGCGCGGGGGCGGGGGCCCGCCATCCTCCAGGGGCGGGAGTCGTTGGATTCTTCGGGGCGGGCTTGGACGCGTGACGCGCGTGGTGCGCATATCGTTCCGAGTGACGCTTCGTACGACGAATTCCGTCGGACTCTGGTCATTCGTGCGCGGTATCGGTAGCTTGGCGCGACGTGAACGATCACCCTGAGCAGCGCGAGGGCACCGCGCTCCCCGCGACCCTGCCCGTCACCGACCGCACCCGCCACCGCCGCCTGCGCGAGCAGGGCAGCCTGGACCGCGCCGATCTGGAAGCGGTCCTCGACGCGGGCTTCGTCTGCCACCTCGGCGTCGTCGTCGACGGCAGCCCGATGGTCGTGCCCACCGTCTACGGCCGCGACGACACCCACCTCTACCTGCACGGCTCCGTCGCCAGCCGCAGCCTCGCCGCCGACCCCGAGGCGCCGGTCTGCGTCACCGTCACGCACATCGACGGGCTGATCCTCGCCCGCTCGGTGTTCGAACACGGCGTCAGCTACCGCAGCGCGATGATCCACGGCGTGCCGCGCCCGGTGACCGACCCCGAGGAGAAGCTGCGCGGCCTGCGCCTGCTCACCGAGCACGCCACACCAGGCCAGTGGGACTACGCCCGCCGCCCCAGCCGCAAGGAGCTCGCCGCGACCACCCTGCTCGCCCTCTCCTTGGCGGAGGCCTCGGTCAAGGTCGCGGCGGGCCCGCCGGACGACGGCACGGGCCCGGACGCCGCACTCGGCATCTGGGCGGGCAACCTGCCGCTGACGGCGGCGTGGGGCGCGCCGGTGCCGGATCCGCTGCTGCCCGCAGGCATCGAACCGCCGCGGCACATCGCGGGGCGGAGCGGGACGCGACAGGGGTGAGGGCCCCGGTCGCTCCCGGTCGGGCCCGCACGGGCGCCGCGGGCCTCAGGGGAGCTTCGGTGTCCCGCAGCCGTGGGCCCGCGCCGAGCGCCGTGCGAACTCCTTCAGCGCGGCGCGCTCGTACGCCAGGTCGGCCGCGGACGGCTTCGCGCGGTGCTCGTCGTACGAGCCGGACCTGTCCTCGCGCCACGCCCCTTCGTCCCGCACCGTGAACAGTGCGGGGCCGCTGCCGTCCCGGCAGGCCGCGCTCGCCCAGTGGCCGCCGTCCGCCAGCCGCCCGGCCGGGGCTTCGCCGGGGCCCGGCTTCTCGGTGTACTGGCCGTGGCGCTGCTCGTAGGCGAGGCGTTCGGTCTGCGCGTACGGGCCGTAGGACGCGACGAAGTGGTAGCGGGGCGTCTCGTCCGACGGTCCGGTGCCCGCCAGTTCGGGCCGCTCGCCCGCCACGACGCACACCTCGACGGGACTGTCGGCGCTCGCGCTCTCCCAGGCCCGGGAGAGCCGCGCGCCCCGGCCGGGCACGCCCCGGCAGGTCCCGGACGCGTCGGCGAGCGGCACGCTCTCGTCGGCGTTCACCGCAAGCGCCACCGTGCGCGGCCGCTCGCCCAGCTCGGCGTCGCATCCCCACTTCCCGGAGGCCTTCGCGGCCGTCGCCGTGGCGACCCGCGCGACGGCGGCGCGACGGCGCGGGTCGTCCAGCGTGGCGTCCTCGTCCTCCGCGTCGACGGTGACGAGGAGCCCGCCGCGGTCCCGGGCGCAGTCAAGGAGCGTCACCACGGTGGCGCTGCTGCTGCTGGACGGGTTCGTGTCCCCGGCGGACTCGGCGGTCGTGAACAGGCCGCGCCAGCCGTTGCCGAGCCCGACGGGCGGCAGCTCGGTCGCCGGTCGCGGGTACAACGGGCCCCTTTCGAAGGTGCGTACGGCCGCGGGGGTCACTCCGGTGTCGTCGTCGCGCCGCTGCGGCACGCTCTGCACGGTGACCTGGACCTCGGCCTCGTTGCTGTTGCTGCCCGCCACGGGCACGCCGTCGCCGGTGACGGCGCAGGTGACCGTGCGTCCCTTGTCCCGGTCGCCGTCCGCGGCCCGTTCGGCCGACAGCACGTCCACCCGGCCGTTCCCCGACTCGAACGGCCCGTCCCCGAGCAGGTCCCGCATCTCGCGCGAGGGCAGCACTCCTTCGCAGGCCTCGTCGAGCACCTGCTGTGCCGTGCGGCGCTCGCGCGGGCCGCCCCACCAGTAGAAGCCGCCCGCGATCAGGGCCAGGGCGACGAGCGCCCCGCAGGACGCCAGGACGACGCGCCCCGTCCTCGCCCGCCGGGTCAGTCGCGCTCGCGCCACTCCGCCACCTCTCCCACGATCGTCGTCCTGCGGCAGTGCGAACGCCGGGGCCACCCCTCGGGCGCCGCCAGATAGCGGTCGAGCACGGTGCGCACCTTCCGCGAGAGACGCCGCTGGTCCTTCGGTTCGAGCACGACCTTGCCCTCCTTGGTGCCGTAGTCGAAGTCGAACGCGGGCGTCACCGTCACGCGGTGATAGGTCGGACCCGCCGCGCACTCGGACCGGGCCCACAGGGCGAGCTGCGGGTCGTCGCCCGACCGCTCGACCGGCACGGGCTTGTCGTGCGAGGCCGGCCCCTCGGGGTCGGGCACCATCAACTCGTCGGCATACTCGCCGTACGCGCCGCTCGCGAGCACGCCCGACCAGCTCTCCGCGCCCGCCGCCTTGACCGTGAGGTGGCCGGGGGAGCCCGCCGTGTCGTCCCACTGCCCGCCGCACGCGCCCGCGCGCCGGTTGTACACCGAGTCGTTCCCGTCGAAGGACCACTTGCCCGGTGTCGACCCCAGCCCCTTGGGGGAGAGCCACGCGCAGAGTTCCGGCGCCTTCGCCGGAGCGGCGCCGGGCTCGGTGCGCAGCGGCTCGCTCCCGCAACCCTGCTTGCGGGACACCCAGTTGGCGACCTTCGCGGCCGTCCGGGCGGCCGCGAGCCGCTCGGCCTTCGGGACGTCGTACGCGTCGGACTCGTCACTCCCGGTCGGCAGGTCCACCGACACGAGCAGGTCCCGCACCGAACGGCCCCGCCCCTCCAGCCCCTTCGGGCAGTCGACGAGCAGGGAGGACGTGGCCACCGGGCCGGTGTGCCACGGGTCCGCGGCGCCCGTGCTGCCCGTCGCGGTCGGTGGCAGGGGCAGACCGAAGTCGCCCGTCACGCCGCCGGGTGACGTGCGGTCAGGCACCGCCTCGGCCCGCACCCTTGCGCGCACGTCCGCTTCCGAGGCTCCGCCGTCGCCGCCCCAGGCCACGGTGCAGTCGAGCAGCGCGCGGCTCTCCTGCCCGGGCTGCAGCAGCGTTCCGTACGCGTCCAGTACGCCTCGCTCGTCGTCCGGGACGGCGGAGTACAGCTCCTCGCGGAGCAGTCCCGCGCAGCCGCGCGCGACCAGTTCCCGGTTGGCGTCAAGACGGTCCTCCCGCTCCTCGGCCCGCGACACGGCGAACCAGGTCACCGACGACGCGGCCAGCAGGGTCACCGTCAGAGCGGCCACCAGCCAGGTGCGCCGCCGTCTGCGCGGCGCGCCCTTCTCGGGCATGGCGCTCCCCTTCCCCCCGTGCACGGCACCATGATCGGACCGGACGCTATCAACCGGGCGGGACGCGCCAGGGCCGGGGACCCTTGATGCCGGTCGGGGCGTCTGCTTGACTCCGCACGCCGCACGCACGCGTGCCGCACGCGCCGCAATCCGCGCCACGCTCCCGGACCGCCCCGCACCTTGCCGTTGGAGGCCGCCATGGAGATCACCCGCAGACGCCTGTTGTCCGCCCTGTCGGCCGCCGGACTGCTGGCGGTGGTCCCCGTCGGCCCGGCGAGCGCCGCCGCGGGCGCGGAGGGCCGCGCCCGGATCGTCGCCAACACCGTGGCCGTCTTCGCCGGGACCGCCGACTCGAACGCACGCCCGGAGGCCGCCGCGAAACTCACGGCCGTCGAGAGGACCGCGCGGGCCGGGCTGAAGGCGATGGACGACGCGGCCGAGGGCGAGCTCTTCGCCGGTCTGGTGCTCGGCACCGACGAGGCCAACCTGAACACCGCCTACCGCAGGCTGTACGAGATCGCCCTCGCCACCCGCACCCCGGGCCTCCCTTCCGACCTGTACGGCAGCACGGCCGCGCAGCGCCGGGTGCTCGACGGTCTCGCCTGGCTGCACGAGCGCTACTACGGGGACCAGTCCAAGGGCTACTACGGCAACTGGTTCCACTGGGAGATCGGCATATCGCAGCACGTCAGCAAGACCCTCGTCCTGCTCGCCGACGCCGTGTCCGTCCACCGCCCCGACCTGCTGCCCACCTACGTCGCCTCCATGGACGCCTATCTGCGCAACGGCGCCGACGGCGACGTGGACCTCGACTCGCGCTTCCACACCGGCGCCAACCTCGCCGACATCACCACCAACCGGATCCTGCAGGGCGCCCTCCTGGGCGAGCCGGGCGAGGCCCGCATCCGCAAGGCCCTCACCGACCAGCTGACGGTCTTCACCACCATCGACCCGTACCACCTCGACCACCAGGTGACGGACGGCCACTACGCGGACGGCTCCTTCATCCAGCACTCGTCCGTCGCGTACACCGGCTCGTACGGCAAGGGCCTGCTCACCCGTGTCGTGCAGACCCTCAAGATCCTCGACGGCACCGGCTTCGCGCACGGCGAGGAGCTCGTGCCGACCGTGTACGGGTGGGTGCGAAACGGTTTCGCCCCGCTGATATTCGAGGGCTGGATGATGGAGATCGTCAAGGGCCGTGCGGTGTCGCGCCCCGACTCCGGGTACACCGACGTGGCGGTGGTCGTCGAGGCCGTCGTCGACCTCTCCTCGCTCGCGTCGGGCGCCACGGCCACCGCTCTCAAGAGCCACGTCAAACACGTCAGGGCCACCTCGCGCGCCCCCCTCGACCCGGCCCGCTTCGTCTCGCCCCTCAGCGTGGTGCGGTACGCCGACATCCTCGACGACGCCTCCGTACCGCCCGCCGACCTCAACCCGGCCGCGCGGAGCGTCGCGTTCAACGCCATGGACAGGACGGTGCACCGCAGACCGGGCTACGCCTTCGCGCTGGCGCGGAGCTCCGACCGGATCAGCAAGTACGAGTACATGAGCGGCGAGAACCTCATGCCCTGGTTCCAGGGCGACGGCGCGTACTACCTCTATCTGTCGGGTCAGGACCAGAGCCGGGCGTACGGCGTCGACTACTACACGACCGTCTCGCCCCACGGCCTCGCCGGAGTCACCGCGCCCGTCGAACAGCGGCGCACCGTACCGGAGTTGTACGGCAAGCCGTACTACGACAACCCCGACCACCCCCTCCATTTCACGTCGTCGTCGGAGTCGCAGAACAAGTACGTCTACTTCCCGCGCGGCACCAACCCCTACTCGGGCGGCGCCGTCCTCGGGGCGTACGGCGCCGCGGGGATGGTGCAGTCCAGCGACGCGGCGTACCGCGACCGGGCGCTGCTGCCCGACGACTTCGTGGTGTACCGGGCCGCGACGGCGACGAAGTCGTGGTTCCTGCTCGACGACGAGATCGTGGTGCTCGCCGCCGACGTCGGTGACGACGCGGGGCGGGCGGTCAGCACGACCGTCGACGCCCGCACCGCCGCGGTCGGCGACCGGATCTCCCTCACCGGGGCCCTTCGCGACGGCCGCCCCTGGACCGGTCCCGGCACCGCCGACCTGCGCTGGCTGCGTTACGCCAACGCCACGGAGGGCACCGCCGTCGGATACGTCTTCCTCGACATGCCGGAGGTGCGGGTCACCCTGGCCGAGGTGACCCGCAGCCGCCGGGTCGTGCGCACCGCCAACTCCGATGCGCCCGTGACCCGTTCGGTCCTGGGCGTCACCGTCGACGGGGCGGCCGGTGCGCGCCCCGCCCGCCTCGCCTACGCCTTGGTGCCGAACGCCGACGAGGCCCGGCTGCGCGCCCACCGCCATGGGCCGCTCCGGGTCCTCGCCAACTCCGGCCGCCTCCAGGCCGTCACCCATACGGGCCTCGGTCTGACGGCTGCCAACGCCTTCACGCAGGGGCGGCACGAGACCGCGAGTCTGCGTGTGGACGGCCCCGCCTCGGTGATCGTCCGACGTGCGGGCGGCCGCGGCGGAGCCGTCCGCGTCGCGGTGTCCGACCCGACGATGGGCCGGGACACCGTGACGGTCCTGCTCCGCGGCCGACCCCTGCGCAGGGTCACCGGGGACCCGGAGGTCCGGGTGGACAGGGCCCCCGGTGGCACCCGCATCGAGGTCGACACGCATCACGCGTACGGCAGGAGCTTCACGGTGACGCTGGGGGAGTGAAGCTCCCGTGCGACAGGCGTATGTGACGTGTCCTCAGGCCGAGTCAGGCCTCGTCGACGCTGATGGCCTGCACCGGGCACGCCCGCGCGGCCTCCCGCACCAGGGGATCGCCGCCGCCGTCCTGGCGCCCGGGCAGCACCTCGCTGAGGCCGTCGTCGTCCTGGGTGAAGGTCCCCGGCGCGGTGAGCGCGCACATGCCCGCGCCCACGCACCGGTCCTTCTCGATGTGAATCGTCATGTGCTCCATCACTCGCCCCTACCAGGTGACGGGGAGTTCGAGCATCCCCTGGATGGTGTCGCCCGGCTTGAACGGGATGTCCTGCGGGGGCGCCGCGAGCCGCAGCCCCGGCAGGCGCCCGAAGAGGGTTCCCAGCGCGATCTCCAGCTCGGCGCGGGCCAGGTTCTGGCCGAGGCACTGGTGGATGCCGAAGCCGAAGGCCAGGTGGTGACGGTCCGGGCGGTGCCAGTCCAGGTCCTCGGGGCCGTCGAAGACCGCGCCGTCGCGGTTGATGAGGGACGTCGCGAAGACGACGCCGTCATCGACGCGGATGGTGCCGGCCGGGGTCTCGATCTCCTCCTTCGCCACCCGCAACAGCCCGTCCGCGATGGACAGGAAGCGCAGCAACTCCTCGACCACGCCCGGCATCAGCGGCGGATCGGCGCGCAGCCCGGCCCGCAGCTCGGCGAGCCGCTCGGGGTGCTGGAGCAGCGTGAACGTACCGAGGGAGATCATGTTCGCGGTGGTCTCGTGCCCGGCGATCAGCAGGATGGTGGCGAGCCTGACGAGTTCCTCCGGGTCCACGGCGCCCGACGAGAGCTGCTCCTGGATCAGCTCGTCGAGGAGTCCGTCGCCCGGTTCCTTGCGCTTCTTGTCGATCAACTCGTAGAAGTAGATGTCCATTTGGTCCCGTGCCGCCTGGGTGTCCTCGGCGGTGGGGCCGCGCAGGAGCCGTCTCGACTGCTCCTCGAAGAACTCGTGGTCGCCGTAGGGCACCCCCAGCAGGGCGCAGATCACCATCGAGGGGACGGGCAGTGCGAAGGCGCTCACCAGCTCGGCGGACGGGCCCTGTTCGACCATGGCGTCCAGGAGCAGGTCGACCGTCGCCTGGATCTGCGGGCGCAGCGCGGCGATGCGCTTGACGGAGAAGCTGGGGATCAGCATGCGGCGCTGTACGTTGTGCTCCGGGTCGTCGACGCCGAGCAGGGCGATGCGGCGGTCGCGGAGGCGGGCGAAGCGTTCGGTGGGGCTGGGGAAGGCCTCGTTCTCGCGGTCGGCGGAGAGCCGCGGGTCGATGAGCAGCTCACGGGCCGCCGCCCGCCCGGTGACCAGCCACACGGAGCGGCCGTCGTAGAGGCTGACGCGGGAGAACGGCGGGTCCTCGCGCAGGGGGGCGTACGCGGTGGGCGGGTGGTACGGGCAGGTGCGGTCCTGGGGGAAGGCGATGGATTCGATGGGGTTCGTTGTCTCCGTCATGGAAGTACCTCGCAAGCGCAGTTCGTCCCTGATCCGTCCCCATTGGATGGCTGAGGCAACTAATTCGTCCACGACAAGACCGGCCAGATCGCCGGGGCGCGGGATCTGTCCGGAACAGACCCCTCCGCTCAACCTGTCTGCGTCTATGTCCCCGTGGGCGCGATCCGGCGGCTTCGCGGCCGTGCGGCCGCCCGGCAGCTGCCGTCGACGCCTGCCGGAGGAGAGAATTCCGGCCGAGTACGCGGGCCCCCGTGCGAAGATCCGGAACGACCGCGGCGGCCACTGTGGAGGACGATGATGTTCGCGATACCCCTGGGCGACGGAGCCGAACTGCGACCGCTCGAACCCTGGCAGGCCGAGGAGTTCCTCGCGCACATGGACCGCGGCCGCGACTACATCGGGCGCTACGTGGGACTCCCCGGGATCACGGCCGACCTGGACTCCGCACGTGCCTGGCTCCAGGCGTACGCCGACAAGGCGGCCGCCGACACCGGCCGCCTCTACGGCATCCGGCTCGAAGGACGACTGGTCGGCGGCGTCCTCCTCCGGGTCTTCGACACGGCGACGGGCACCTGCGAGGCAGGCTGCTGGCTGGAACCGGACGCCGCCGGACGGGGCCTGGTCACCCGCGCGGTGCGCGTCGTCATCGACTGGGCGATCGAGGCGCGCGGCATGCACCGCGTGGAGTGGCTGGTCGCCCCCGAGAACACCGCGAGCGTCAATGTCGCCAGACGCCTCGGCATGAGCCGCGAAGGCCTCAAACACGAGGACGACCCCTACCGGGGCGTACGCCAGGACACCGAGATCTGGTCGGTCCTCGCACCCGACTGGCGCGCGGCACGTCGGGCGACTTCCCGGCGTGGTGCGGAGGCAATCTCCACTCCCGGTACCGACACGATCGATGCGGAGTACGCGAACCCGCGCCTCGCCGCGCTCTACGACACACTCGAACCCGACCGCTCCGACCTCGACGCCTACCTCGCGATGGCGGAGGAGTTCGGCGCGCGCCGCGTCCTCGACATCGGCTGCGGCACCGGCGTCCTCGCGCTGCGACTGGCCGGGCGCGGCATCGACGTCGTCGGCATCGACCCGGCAGGCGCCTCCCTCGACGTCGCCCGCGCCAAGCCCGGCGCCGACCGGGTGCGCTGGATCCACGGCGACGCGACCGCGCTCCCGCCGCTGCAGGTCGACCTGGTCACCATGACGGCGAACGTGGCCCAGCAGATCACCGACCCGGACGCGTGGCGGGAGACCCTGCGGGGTGCCCGCGACGCCCTGCGGCCGGGCGGACGCCTGGTGTTCGAGACCCGGGTCCCCGCCCGGCGCGCCTGGCAGAACTGGAACCACGAGGCTTCCCGCGGCGTGACCCGGATCCCGGGCGGCGACACGGTGGAGAGCCGGGTCGAGGTGACGGCGGTCGAAGGCCCCCTGGTGTCGTACCGCTGGACCTACGCCTTCGCCGCGGACGGCGAGGTCCTGACGTCGGACTCCACGCTGCGCTTTCGCGAGCGCGCGGAGATCGAGGCGGAACTGACCGAGCAGGGATACGTGGTGGACGAGATCCGCGACGCCCCGGACCGGCCGGGGCGGGAGTTCGTGTTCGTGGCGCGGCGGCCGTAGCGGTACCGGATTCCGGGCCGCGAAAAAAGCGGTGGCGGTTCGGGTGGGGGGTTGGCTAAGGTCCGGGGTGTTCCCAGGCGGTCGTCCGGCCGCCCGGTTCGACCGAGCAGGTTCTGGAGGTGTTGACCGATGGCTGTCGAGGCGATGGGCGCTGCCCGCATCCGGAAGTTCATCAAGTCCACCTCCGTGGTCACCGGCTGACCTGATCTCTCTCCGCGCCGACAGCGTGCGCGGGCGCCGGGGCCACCCCTGTGAAGGGTCCCCCTTGTCTTCCTCCTCTCTTTCTCCGTTCTCCTCTCGCAGCTCCTCGCATCCCCTCGCCCCGTACGGCTGGGACGCGGACTGGGAGGCCGAGTTCGCGCCGTCCGCGGCGCAAGGTCTCGTACCCGGGCGCGTCGTCCGGGTGGACCGCGGGCAGTGCGACGTCATCACCGCCGACGGCACCGTGCGCGCCGACACCGAGTTCGTCACCCCGCGCGACCCGCTGAAGGTCGTGTGCACCGGCGACTGGGTCGCCGTGGACGCGGACGGCGCCGACCCCCGCTACGTACAGCTGTATCTGCCGCGGCGCACCTCCTTCGTGCGCTCCACCTCCTCCAAGCGGTCCGAGGGGCAGATCCTCGCGGCCAACGTCGACCACTCGATCATCGCGGTGTCGCTCGCCGCGGAGCTCGACCTCGCGCGGATCGAGCGGTTCCTCGCGCTCGGCTGGGAGTCCGGCGGGCAGCCCGTGGTCGTGCTCACCAAGGCCGACCTCGTGCCGGACGCCGTCACGCTCGGCCATCTCGTCGAGGACGTGGAGACCGCCGCGCCCGGCGTGCAGGTGCTGCCGGTCAGCGCCACGGCGGGCGACGGCGTCGACGTGCTCGCCGCCGTCGTCTCCGGCGGTACGTCGGTGCTGCTCGGGCAGTCCGGCGCGGGCAAGTCGACGCTCGCCAACGCGCTCGCCGGGGCCGACATCATGGAGGTCCAGGCGATCCGCGACGTCGACGGCAAGGGCCGGCACACCACGACGACGCGCAACCTCGTCCTGCTGCCCGGCGGCGGGGTCCTCATCGACACGCCGGGGCTGCGCGGAGTGGGCCTGTGGGACGCCGAGAGCGGTGTCGGACAGGTGTTCTCCGAGATCGAGGAACTGGCGTCCCGGTGCCGGTTCCACGACTGCGCCCACGACGCGGAGCCCGGCTGCGCGGTGCTCGCCGCCGTCGAGGACGGCACGCTTCCCGAACGGCGCCTCGACAGCTACCGCAAGCTGATCCGCGAGAACCAGCGCATCGTCGCCAAGACGGACGCCCGGGCCCGCGCGGAACTGCGCCGCCAGTGGCGGCTGCGGGGGGCGGAGGGGCGGGCCGCGATGGAGGCCAAGCGGGGGCGCGTGCGCTGAGCTTTGGCGGTGTGCGGTTCGAGGGATCGGGGG
>NZ_LIPN01000308.1 GCF_001418325.1 Streptomyces atriruber
CCCCCGCCCCCTGGGCGCCGCCCACCGCTCCCGGTGGCCCGGTGACCTTCCCGGCGGGAGAGCGCGGGGGCGCCTACTCCGTCGCGTCGACGGAAGAGCCGCGCGGCGGCGAACCGCCCTCGCGCGGACCCGATGCCACCGGGGCGCCCCCGGAGGAGGCCACGGGCGGGCCCGGCTTCCGCGGCGCCGAGGGCGCGGAGCCCCGTGGCGACGCCGAGGCGGCCGGATACGTGGGGGACGGGCCGCCGACCTATGAGCCCGAGCCCACCGTGCTGCCCGCCGCCGACCCGGACGACCTCGGGGACCTCGTCGCCGACACCGTGCTGGACGGCGCGCGGTACGGCGCGGGCACCCTGCGCGCCGCGTCCGTGCGCGGCGACTCCGCCAGGTACCGGGGCGAGCCCCGCCGCGACGCCCTGCTCACCGCCCGCTTCGGCACCGGCGAGGACGCGCTGGTGCTCGTCGCCATGGCCACCGGCGCCCGCGCCACCCCGGGCGCGCACCGCGCCGCCGCCGAGGCCTGCGACTGGATCGGCCGGGCCGTGGGCCGCAGTCACCGGCGGCTCGCCGAGGACATCAGGGCCGCCCGCCGCGGCGACCTGAAGTCGGGCCTGCACCGCCTCACCGACCGCAGCCTCGGCAAGCTCCGCGCGCACGCCGCGGACCTGGGCCTGGAGCCGGACGAGTACACGGCGTCCCTGCGGTGCCTCCTCCTGCCGGCCGATCCCCGGTGTCGTACGCGCGTCTTCTTCGGTGTCGGGGCGGGCGGCCTCTTCCGCCTGCGCGACGGAGAGTGGCAGGACATCGAACCGCGGGTGGCCGACGCCACCGGCGAGGCCGTGGTCGGCTTCGGCTCGCCGCCCCCACCGCCCCCGGAGAGCGACCGGCTCACCATGGACCTGGGGATCACGACGCCCCCGAGTCCCTATGAACCGGCTCCCGAGCCGCCCCGCGACCCCTTCCGCTTCCGTGCCTCGGTCGCCCGCCCGGGTGACACGCTCGTCCTGTGCAGCGGAGGCCTCGCCGAACCGCTGCGCGGCGAGCCCGAGCTCGCCGAACACCTCACGCGCAGATGGGAGAAGGGCGGCCCGCCCGGCCTCGCCGCCTTCCTGGCCGACGTCCAGGTGAGGGTCAAGGGGTACGCCGACGACCGGACGGCCGCCGCGGTCTGGGAGGCATGACCGCCGCACCTGTGAATTCATGGACCAGAGGAACGACCGAGCAGAAGGACGAGTGAAGTCCTGGTCCACGGGTCACACGGGGTGAATCACGGTTCACCAGCGTCGAGAGGTGCGTACAGCATGGCCAAGCAGAACGTCGCCGAGCAGTTCGTCGACATCCTCGTCCGCGCGGGCGTCAAGCGTCTGTACGGAGTCGTCGGCGACAGCCTCAACCCGGTCGTGGACGCCATCCGCCGCACCAAGGAGATCGACTGGATCCAGGTGCGGCACGAGGAGACCGCCGCCTTCGCGGCCGGCGCCGAGGCCCAGATCACCGGGAACCTCGCCGCCTGCGCGGGCTCCTGCGGCCCCGGCAACCTCCACCTGATCAACGGCCTGTACGACGCGCACCGCTCGATGGCCCCGGTCCTCGCGCTCGCCGCGCAGATCCCGTCGAGCGAGATCGGACTCGGGTACTTCCAGGAGACCCATCCGGACCAGCTGTTCCGCGAGTGCAGTCACTACAGCGAGATGATCTCCACGCCGAAGCAGATGCCCCGGCTGCTGCAGACCGCCATTCAGCACGCCGTCGGCCGGAGCGGCGTCAGCGTCGTCTCGCTGCCCGGCGACATCGCGGCCGAGCCCGCTCCGGAGAAGGCCGCCGAGACCGCGCTGGTCACCTCCCGACCCTCCGTGCGCCCCGGCGACGCGGAGATCGAGCAGCTCGCCGGGATGATCGACGAAGCGGACAAGGTCACGCTGTTCTGCGGCAGCGGTACGGCCGGTGCGCACGCCGAGGTGATGGAGTTCGCCGAGAAGATCAAGTCCCCGGTGGGCCACGCCCTGCGCGGCAAGGAGTGGATCCAGTACGACAACCCGTACGACGTGGGCATGAGCGGCCTGCTGGGGTACGGCGCCGCCTACGAGGCCACGCACGAGTGCGACCTGCTGATCCTGCTCGGCACGGACTTCCCGTACAACGCCTTCCTGCCGGACGACGTGAAGATCGCCCAGGTCGACGTCCGCCCGGAGAACCTCGGCCGCCGTTCGAAGCTGGACCTCGCGGTCTGGGGCGACGTGCGCGAGACGCTGCGCTGTCTGACCCCGCGCGTCTCGCCGAAGTCGAACCGCAAGTTCCTCGACAAGATGCTCAAGAAGCACACCGACGCGCTCGAAGGTGTGGTGAAGGCGTACACGCGCAAGGTCGAGAAGCACGTCCCGATCCACCCCGAGTACGTCGCCTCGGTCCTCGACGACCTCGCCGCCGACGACGCCGTGTTCACCGTCGACACCGGCATGTGCAACGTGTGGGCGGCCCGCTACCTCACCCCGAACGGCAAGCGCCGCATCATCGGCTCCTTCAGCCACGGCTCGATGGCGAACGCCCTGCCGCAGGCGATCGGCGCCCAGTTCGTCGACCGGAAGCGGCAGGTCGTCTCGATGTCGGGCGACGGCGGCTTCTCCATGCTGATGGGCGACTTCCTCAGCCTCGTCCAGCACGATCTGCCGGTGAAGGTCGTCCTGTTCAACAACTCCTCGCTCGGCATGGTGGAGCTGGAGATGCTCGTGGCCGGGCTGCCCTCCTACGGCACGGCCAACCACAACCCGGACTTCGCGGCCGTCGCCCGCGCCGCGGGGGCCTACGGCGTGCGGGTGGAGAAGCCCAAGCAGCTCGCGGGCGCCCTCAAGGACGCCTTCGCGCACAAGGGCCCCGCCCTCGTCGACATCGTGACCGACCCGAACGCCCTCTCCATCCCGCCCAAGATCAGCTCGGACATGGTGACCGGCTTCGCCCTCTCCGCCAGCAAGATCGTGCTGGACGGCGGGGTGGGCCGGATGCTGCAGATGGCCCGCTCGAACCTGCGGAACGTGCCGAGGCCGTGAGCCCTTCCGGGCCCCGCCCCGCCCCGGCACGCCGGGCGCCGTCAGGCGGGCCGCAGCCGCACCGTGACGATCTGGAACGGCCGCAGCGCGAGGGCCAGTCCGGCCTCGCCCGTCTCCGCCTCGTGCAGCGGGCGCTCCAGCAGGTCCGTCACCTCGGCCCGCGCCACGGGGAAGGACGTGCGGAGCGTGGCCGCGGCCCGCCCGCCGCGCGACTCGTAGAGCCGTACGACGACGTCCCCGCTGCGGTCGTCGGCGAGCTTCACCGACTCGACGGTGACCGCCGGGTGGTCGACGCCCACCAGCGACGGCAGGACGGGGGAGTCCGCCACCCGCAGCGGCAGATTGAGCGCGAGCCCCTCCGCCACCGCGTCGCCGGTGCCCGCCCCGGGCAGCAGCGCGTACGTGAACCGGTGCGTTCCCCGGTCCGTCTCCGGGTCCGGGCTGTGCGGGGCCCGCAGCAGCGTCAGCCGGACGGTGGTGCCGAGCGCGTCGCCGTGCTCGGCGCGCGTCACGTCGTGGCCGTACGTCGCGTCGTTGAGCAGCGCGACGCCGTACCCCTCCTCGGCCACCCGCAGCCAGCGGTGCGCGCAGATCTCGTAACGCGCCGCGTCCCAGCCCGTGTTGGCGTGCGTGGGGCGGTGCACATGGCCGAACTGGATCTCGGCAGCGGACCGTTCGGCGTGCACGTCCAGGGGGAACGCGGCCTTGAGGACCTTCTCCGACTCCCGCCAGTCGACGTCCGTGACGACGTCCAGGCGCCTGCTGCCCGCCGCGAGCCGGATCTCCTGCGTGATCCGCGACTCCCCGAAGGCCCGCACCACCCGCACCGCGACCCGCAGCGGCCCGTCCTCGACCAGCTCCACCGACTCCGCGTCCGTGAGGTCGGTGTGGCGGCGCCGGTAGTGCTTGTCGAGGTCCCAGGCGTCGTAGTGCGTGGGATGGTCGGGGTGCAGCTGGAGGAGGTTGCCGGGGGCGGCGAGCACCTCGCGGCCCTCGTCCAGATCCTGCACGGAGGTGAGCAGCCCGGCGGCGTCGACGGTGACGCTCAGGTGCTCGTTGGTGAGGACGATCGTGTCGCCGGTCGTGTGCGCGACCGCGCCGGCTCCGGGGTCCCGGGCCGCGTCCAGGCTCTGCGTGCCGAGTCCGGGCACGTCCACCCGCACCAGCGTGCCGTCGCCCGGGTCGACGACCTCGCTGCGGGCGTACGGCGAGGCGTTCAGCGCCGCGGGTCCGCCCGCGCCCAGCGAGCGCACGGCCGACGCCGTGAGCTCGTCGAGCTCGGCCAGGACGCGCTCGTAGGTGTCGCGCGCCTCGCGGTGCACCCAGGCGATCGACGAGCCGGGCAGGATGTCGTGGAACTGGTGCAGCAGCACGGTCTTCCACAGCCGGTCGAGCGTGTCGTACGGATACACGTACGCGCAATCGCGCACCGCGGCCGCCGTGCACCACAACTCGGCCTCGCGCAGGGCGTGTTCGCTGCGCCGGTTGCCGCGTTTGGTGGCGGCCTGCGTGGTGTACGTGGCACGGTGCAGCTCCAGATACAGCTCGCCGGACCAGACCGGGGCCTGCGCGCCGTACTCCTCCTCGGCCGCCGCGAAGAACGCCGAGGGCTTCTCGATCTCGACGCGCGGCGAGCCCTCCAGGGAGCGCAGCCGCCGCGCCCGCTCCATCATCTCGCGGGTGGGCCCGCCCCCGCCGTCGCCCCAGCCGAACGGCACCAGCGAGCGGGAGGCGCGCCCCTTGTCGGCGAAGTTGCGCTCCGCATGGGCCAGTTCGGCGCCGTGGAACTGCGAGTTGTAGGTGTCCACGGGCGGGAAGTGGGTGAAGACGCGGGTGCCGTCGATGCCCTCCCACCAGAAGGTGTGGTGCGGCATCTTGTTGGACTGGTTCCAGCTCAGCTTCTGCGTGAGGAACCAGCGGATGCCCGCGAGCTTCGCCAACTGCGGGAAAGCGGCGGTGTATCCGAAGGAGTCCGGCAGCCAGATCTCCTCCGTCTCGACGCCGAACTCCTCGCGGAAGAACCGCATGCCGTGCGTGATCTGCCGCGCGAGCGCCTCGCCACCGGGCATGTTGGCGTCCGATTCGACCCACATCGAGCCGACCGGAGCCCAGTTCCCGTCCGCGACGGCCTTCTTGATCCGCTCCCAGATGTGCGGCTGGTGCTCCTTGACCCAGGCGTACTGCTGGGCCTGTGAGCAGGCGAAGACCAGCTCCGGATACTCCCCGGCCAGTGCCGTCACATTGGCAAAGGTCCGCGAAGCCTTGCGCACCGTCTCGCGCAGGGGCCACAGCCACGCCGAGTCGATGTGCGCGTGTCCGGCTGCCGATACGCGGTGGGCGCTCGCGTGCGCGGGCCTCGCCAGGACGGCGGCGAGCTCCGCGCGCGCCGCCGCGGCCGTGCCCGACACGTCGTGCAGATCGAGTGCGTCGAGCATGTCCTCAAGGGCCCGCAGGATCTCGTGCCGACGCGGACGGTCGGCGTCCAGTTCGTGCATCAGCTCGGAGAGGACCTCGATGTCGAGGATCAACTGCCATACGTCCTCGTCCAGTACGGCGAGGTCGGCAGAGGCGAATCGGTACATCGGGGTATTGCCTGCGGTCAGTACGTCGCCGAGGGGTGTCGGCACGAAGTCGTGCAGAACGGCGGGATTGGCCGCCGCCTCCAGAAGTAGGTGTACCGGTTCGCCGCCCCGAGCGGGGGAGGCCACGGGAATATGCCGATTGCGCGGGTGAATACCTTTGAGGGGAACACCCGCCGCGTCGTAGACGAGCCCCTCCGCCTGGAAGCCGGGGCCGTCCCCGGTGAAGCCGGGATCGATCACGACCTCGACCCGGCGTCCCCGCCATGCGTCGGGCACCTCTCCTTGAATCCGGAACCAACTGGTCGACCAGGGGTTTCCCCACTCCGTGCCGGTCTCGAAGGGCTCGTACGCCGCTTCGAGCGCGGTCCCGACAGGCACCGGCTCGCCCGGCGCGTGCCAGACGGAGAGGGTCAGCGGCGTATGCCGCGCGTACTGGGCCGGACGGATGAACTGGCGCAGCGCCCGCTCCAGGCGGCCTTCCACCAGCAGTCTGTCGTCGTGCACTCGTGCTCCTCGGGACGCTCGACGGTGGGGTCCACCGCTTCACTTCCCCCCAACTCCCGGATGCACCCCCCGCCATTGGTTGATGATTCGACAAGCGTGCGGTGACGGGCCCGGGGCATGCATCCCGAGTAGCTGTTCGAGCAGGGAGGCAGAGCCATCGCTTTGTGGGCGGGGGTCATGACGAGGCAGTCACGAGGAGGCGGTCCCGGCAGCATCGGGGCCTCTTCGCCGAAGACGAGAGACGAGAGGACCGGTGAAGCGCGGGGCGAGCCCGACCGGGGTCAGCTCACGCGGCGGTTGGGGAGATCGGATCTGCGTGCGGTGTCCGAGGTCAGGAAGGCCCTGAGGGAACTCCTGAGGCACTGGGGAAAACCGGGAAGATCCGAGATAGCCGAGCTCCTCACCAGTGAGCTGGTCACGAACGCACTGGTGCATACCGATCACGACGCGGTCGTCACGGCGACGGTGGGCCCGCACGGCCTGCGCGTGGAAGTGCGTGACTTCGTGGCGCGCCGCCCCGAGCCGCGGGTAGAGAACGCCGACGACGGTACGAGCGGCAGGGGCCTGGTCCTGGTGCAGTCCCTCGCCGACTCATGGGGCGTGCGGGCGCACGGAGTGGGGAAGGTGGTGTGGTTCGAGCTGGACGGCGGCGGCGTGGCGTGAAGCCTGCCGCCGCCGCCCGGTCCGTGACGGGACATCACCTCGCAGCTGTGCACCCGGCGGGTGCGGCCGGTCCTGGTGCGATCAGCCGAACTGCTGCTCCAGGTCCTTGAGCTTCTGCTCCAGCGAGTCGAGCCGGGGCAGGGCCTGCGTGTCGTCCTCGGCCGTCAGGTCGACGGTGACGGGGGTGACGGGCGCGGTGCCGTCAGGGCCGTTCTTGACGGCCTGGAGGGAGGGTCGGGAGCGTACCGGCAGCTGTTCCTGCGCCGCTATGGCAGGGTCCGCGCCGACCTGCGCGGACCCGGCGGCCGGTGCGACGGCCTGCATCTCCACCTGACGGCCGCCACCGCGGCCCTGCCAGTTACGGTGACCCCGGCTGAGGGCCTTGAGCTGCGCACGCTCCAGCTTCTCCTGATCGCGCCTGCGCAGCCGGGTCTGCTCCTTCTCGCGGCGGTCCTCGCGGACCTCCTCGACGGCCTCGTCCAGGGTGCGGACGCCTTCGAGGAGCATGAGCGACCAGGCCCCGAAGGTCTCCCGGGGCGCGCGCAGCCACCGCACGATGCGGATCTGCGGCAGCGGCCGCGGCACCAGGCCCTGCTCGCGCAGCGCGGCCCTGCGGGTCTGCTTCAGCGCGCGGTCGAAGAGGACCGCCGCCGAGAGCGACATCCCCGCGAAGAACTGCGGGGCGCCCGCGTGTCCCAACCCCCGAGGCGCGTGGACCCAGTTGAACCAGGCGGCCGCGCCCGCGAACGTCCACACGAGGAGGCGCGAGCCGAGCGCCGCGTCACCGTGGCTGGCTTCGCGCACGGCGAGGACGGAACAGAACATCGCCGCGCCGTCGAGGCCGAACGGGACCAGGTACTCCCAGCCGCCGGAGAGGCTGAGGTTCTGCCGGCCGAAACCGACCAGGCCGTGGAAGGAGAGGGCCGCGGCGACTGCCGCGCAGCAGAACAGCAGTACGTAGGAGGCGGTGCCATAGACGGCTTCCTTCCGTCTGCGGCGTTCCTCGCTGCGCTCCCACGACTCGTCGCTCGCGCTTCCCTTGGCTGCTTTCGCGTGGCCTCGCTTGCCGCGTGTGAGCACCGCCACCGCCACCAGCAGGCCCAGGAGCAGGACACCACCCGGAAGCAGCCAGTCCAGCGATATGTCGGTCAGTCTCATCTGGGGGTCCCTTGCATCGCGGTAGGGCGTATCGGGCGCCATATTGACTCAACCCCGATGGCCCTCAAGGGGTTTCGGGGCAAGTGGCCGCCAAGGGAGTGCAAGGGAGCACGCACGGCGTACTTTTGCTCGAACTCGCGCAGCAGCGCCGGGTGTTGAGTTCGATTAAACGTGCGCGAAAGGGTGGTTCCGCCGAATGAGGGTTCCAGACGGGAGGGTGGTTCAGGCGGAAGCGGTCGCCGCGGCGTCCGCGCTGAGTCGCGCGATGCGCTCCGCGTCGCAGGTGCGCGGGCAGGTGACGCAGGTGTCGTCCGGGCGCAGCGTGTAGAACATGCAGCAGCTCGCGCGGTCGCGGGTGGGCAGCGCCTCGCCGTTCGGGCCCGTCAGTTCCCGGAAGCCCGCCGTGCCGACGTACGGCTTGGTGGCGCCCGGCAGCAGGAGCTCCAGCTCCGTCATCGCGCGCTGCTCCTCGCCGAGGAGGTGCGCGACGTACCAGAGGCCTTCGACGATCTCGTCCGTGGCGACGCTCCACAGGGCGCGCGAGCGGCGCCGCATCCGCGGGCCGAAGCCGTCCAGGAGCGGGCCCAGGTGTTCGGCGACCGCGGCCCGCACCTCCGCGCGCAGTGCCTCCTCGTCCGGCACGACGTGCGCGCCGGGCAGGCCGGCGGCCGGGTCGTCCGGCAGGCAGGCGAAGGCGTCCGTGCGCACGGCCATCCGGCCGAGCGTGCGCTGGAAGGAGACGTCGGCGACCGGGAAGCGGGGGACGCGGCGGTGCAGGAACCAGGGGACCGTGATGAGCAGGGTGGCCGGCCAGGCGTAACGGTGCAGGCCGAAGCTGGCCACCACGTCCGGGCGGGCCTGGATGCCGTAGTCCTTGAGGACCTGGGCGTTGTCCCAGGCCAGGAATGCGTCGAGGTCGGCCCCGCCCTCCGCGAGCCGGGCGGCGGTGACCCAGCCGCCGCCCTGTGGGGCCTGTTCCTCGTGACCGAGCTCGGTGATGCGCAGTCCGGAGTACACCTCGCCCAGACGGGCGTAGGAGTCCGCTACGGCACTGGGGGCGCCCTGGACGGGTGCGGCCAACGTGGGGACGGACATGCGGAGGACCACCGAATCGCGATCGATAGCAGGTTAGCCTTACCTTACCCGACGTGATCGAGGTTTCAACTCCGGTCGTGTCCGCCTATGGTGCCTCTCGTACCTTTCGCAGCAGTCAACAGTGATCAGAAGCAATCAGAAGCGGGGCGGGCGCACGTCGTGGAGCAGACCGGAGCACGCGAGGAGGCTTCCCTCGACGGGACGCCGCGCGTCCGGGTGCCCGCACAGGCGGGGACCCGGCAGGCGGTCCGGCGCAGCTCCGTGCGCGGACAGATACTGGCCGCGCTGCGGGCCGCCCTCGTCGGCGGCGAGCTCCTGCCCGGTGAGGTGTACTCGGCGCCGGCCCTCGGCGAGCGCTTCGGCGTCTCCGCGACACCCGTCCGCGAGGCCATGCAGCAGCTGGCCACCGAGGGCGCCGTGGAGGTCGTCCCCAACCGCGGCTTCCGGGTCGTGGAGCGCGGCGCGCGCGAGCTGGCCGAGCTGGCCGAGGTGCGGGCGCTGATCGAGGTGCCGGTGATGCTGCGGCTCGCCCGCACGGTGCCCGCCGAGCGCTGGGCCGAGCTGCGGCCGCTGGCCGAGGCGAGCGCGACGGCGGCGGCGGGCGGCGACCTGGCGCGCTACGCCGAGTCGGACCGCGCCTTCCACGGCGCCGTGCTCGCCCTCTCCGGCAACCAGCAGCTGGTGCAGGTCGCGGACGATCTGCACCGTCGGTCGCAGTGGCCCCTGGCCGCCGGACCCGTCGCGGCCCGCCGCGCCGACCTGGTGGCGGACGCGGCCGAGCACATGGCCCTCCTGGACGCCCTGGCCGCCCAGGACCTGCCCGTCGTGGCCTCACTGGTCCGGGAACACTTCACGGGCGCCTAAGGCCTGTCCGGCGGGTCGCGGCGCCCGGCACGCCCGTCTGCCGCGTTGTCGTCGGTTGCCGATGCTCCGCATTGCCGCCCCGCTCCGCCTTGCAGCCGGACGCACCACACCCCGCTCACCGGCACCGCTGGGCGACCGCCACCCTCCCGCGCCCTGACCCGCCGGACAGGCCCCAGGGCTGGGCGGGCGCCCGTGCAGTGCCGCACGTGACGTCACACCGCGGCGGCCGGTGGCTGCAGGTGCTGGGCCAGCCAGGACGGCACGCCGCCCAGGAGGCGGAAGAGGCGGCCGGCCTCGGCGCGCAGCCGGGTGGCCTCCGGCTCCGGCTCCGCCTCCGCGAGCGCGGCGAGCGCGGGAGCCGTGCCCACCAGATAGCCGAGCTCCTCGCGGATGCGCAGGGACTCCGCGAAGCCGTGCCGCGCCTCCGCCAACTCCCCGTCCCGCAGGGCGAGTCCGGCGAGGTGGCGCCAGGTGAAGGAGAGCAGCAGCGGGTCGGAGTGCGCGGTGGCGCCCGCATGCGCCCTGCGGTACGCCGCCTTCGCGGACTGCGGCGAGTCGGCGATGTGCTCCGCGATCAGTCCGCGGCGGAAGTCGAGCAGCGGGCGCCCGGGGGCGTTCGGGGCGAGCAGCGCGGCGGCCCTGCCGAGCGCCGTACGCGCTTCGTCGGCCCGGTCGCGTACGTTCAAGACGGTGGAGGCGTACGCCAGTTGGCCCCGCTCGCAGGCCGCGGCGCCCCGGTCGTCGTCGTCCTCGGCGAGCGCCTCCGCGGTCCGCAGACCGTCCTCGGCCTCGCCCCAGCCGTCCCCGGTGAACAGGCACCGCTCGACGAGGAGCGCCGTCCTCTGGAGTGCCGCCGCGGCCCCCGCACGCGAGGCGAGCAGCCCCGCAGCGTCGGTCCAGCAGCCGCGCGAGCGCAGCCGCCATACCGCGGTCTGGAGTGGATCGTGCTCTGCAGTCGTTCCGGTACCAGACATGGCGGTATGCGCCACGTTGCCCTCCCCGAGCACACCATTGAGCTGTTGAGTCGTGGGCGAATCTCAGCATGGATCGCGGCGCCGGGCCAAGAGGCTGGGTGAAAGAATTCACAAAGGGCGGGCAAGGAAACGCGTCGGGCCCGGTCGGCGCTCCGTCGCCGCGGACCGGGCCCGTGCCGGATGACCTCAGCTCATGCGCAGCGCGAGGAAGAAATCGAGCTTGTCCTCCAGGCGCGAGAGGTCACGACCCGTCAACTGCTCGATACGGCCCACCCGGTAGCGCAGCGTGTTGACGTGGAGGTGCAGGCGCGCCGCGCAGCGCGTCCACGAGCCGTCGCAGTCGAGGAACGCCTCCAGGGTCGGGATGAGCTCCGCGCGGTGGCGCTGGTCGTACTCGCGCAGCGGGTCCAGGAGCCGCGCCGTGAACGCCCGGCGGACGTCGTCGGGCACGAAGGGCAGCAGCAGGACGTGCGAGGCCAGCTCCTGGTGCCCGGCCGCGCAGACCCGGCCGGGGCGCGCCGCGGCGACCCGGCGGGCGTGCCGCGCCTCCTCCAGGGCGCCGCGCAGCCCCTCCGCAGAGTGCACGGACGCGCTGACGCCGAGCGTGAGGCGGCCGTCGGCGTCCAGGCCCGCCGCCAGCGGATCGCGGACGGACGCGAGGAGCGAGTCCGCGAGCAGGCCGGTCTCCGGCCCCTCGTGCTCGCCGGGGACCGCGGGCAGCGGTACGAGGGCGATCGCCTCGTCACCGGTGTGGGCGACCGCGATCCGGTCGGACGGCTCGGGGCCCGACGCCGTCGGGTCGACGAGGATCTCCTCCAGGAGCGACTGGGCGACGGGGCCGCCGTCGATCTCCCCGCCCTCCCACTCCACCCGGGCCACCACGACCTGCCAGTGCGGAGCCGTGCCGAGGCCGGGCAGCAGCACCGGGGCGGCGACGCGCAGCCGGGCCGCGATCTCCGCGGGGGCCGCGCCCGTCTGCACCAGCTCCAGGACCTCCTGGGCCAGCCTGCGGCGCACTGTGCGGGCCGCGTCGCGCCGGTCGCGCTCCACCGCGATCAGCTGGGTGACGCCCTGCAGCAGATCCAGCCGTTCCTCGGGCCAGTCGCCCGCGTCGGCCTCCACCGCGAGCACCCAGTCGGAGAGCACCGACTCGCGCACGTCGCGCGAGGCGCCGGCCGCTCCGCGCCCACTGGTCCGAATGGGGAACAGCGAGTACGTGACCGAGTCCACCGTCACCCGGTGCGGGCCGCGCCGCCCGGTCCGGACGGCCGCCAGGTGCTCCCCGGCGAGCCGCGCGCACAGCGGCGCGGGCAGGCCGTTTCCGGCCGCGCCCGACCCGGCGATGACGCGCCCCGCGGGCGAGAGCACCCAGGCCCGCAGGTCCAGGTCGGTGCCGAGCAGGTCCAGGACGACGTCGGGGCCGCCGCCCGCGGGGCCCGACGTCATCAGGCGGCGGTGCCGGTCGACGACGGCCGCCAGGTCCCCGGCGCGCTCGCCGGAGACCTGGCGCACGACGTGCTCGGTGATCGTCGCGAAGGCCACGGACTCGTTGACCGCGAAGAGCGGCAGGCGGTGCCGGGCGCAGGCCTCCACGATGTCGTCGGGAATGTCGCCCAGCTCGGCCTCACCTGCGGCCAGGGCGGCGACGCCGGCGCTCGCCAGGGTCCGTACGAAGGGCTCGGTGTCCGAGGCGTCGCGGCGCCAGGCGAGGCCGGTGAGGACCAGCTCGCCGCCCGCCAGGTAGCGGCTGGGGTCCCGCAGGTCCGTGGTCATCACACCGCGCACGGTGCGGTCCAGCTCGTCCTCGCCGCCGAGCAGCCGCAGGCCCAGCGCGTCGGTGTCAAGGAGTGCGCGCAGCCGCATGGTGTCGTCGCCGCCGATCTGTCTCGAATGGTGTGTACAAACATGTGCGCTCTGTAGCGCCGGGGCCCCGTGCCGCCGTGAGCCCGGGGTTTCCGGGGGGAACCCGCGAGGTTACTGGGGCCCGTTCTTCATACGAATCTACAAGACGCACGCCTTGGCCAGCCAACTCCTTCATGGTTTCGGTGACTGACCCCATCGGACGAGCGAGCGGTGTACTTGGCCCACTCCGCGTTAACAGCACATGAACGAGCAGTCGAGGGACCAACGGCCCGAGTGGCCGGAACGGAATGCTCCCGTCCCTCGAAGCGAAAGACCCTCGATACGAAGAAGAGAGCCTCATGGACTTCCTTCGCCCCGCCAGCTGGGAGGAGGCGCTCGCCGCCAAGGCCGAGCACCCCACGGCTGTGCCGATTGCGGGTGGCACCGACGTGATGGTCGAGATCAACTTCGACCACCGTCGTCCCGAGTACCTGCTTGACCTCAACCGCATCGTCGAGCTGCGCGAGTGGGAGGTGGGCGAGGAGACGGTCCGGCTCGGTGCCTCCGTCCCGTACACCCAGATCATGGAGGAGCTCCGCACGGAGCTGCCCGGTCTGGCGCTCGCCTCGCACACGGTCGCCTCCCCGCAGATCCGCAACCGCGGCGGCGTCGGCGGCAACCTGGGTACCGCCTCCCCGGCCGGTGACGCCCACCCGGCGCTGCTGGCCGCCGACTGCGAGGTCGAGGTGGAGTCCGTGCGGGGCTCCCGCCTCATCCCGATCGACGAGTTCTACACCGGCGTGAAGCGCAACGCGCTCGCCGCCGACGAGCTCATCAAGTCCGTCCACATCAAGAAGGCGGACGGCCCGCAGCAGTACTCGAAGGTCGGCACCCGCAACGCGATGGTCATCGCCGTGTGCGCCTTCGGCATCGCGCTGCACCCCGAGACCCGGACCGTGCGCACCGGCATCGGCTCCGCCGCTCCGACGCCCATCCGGGCGAAGGCGGCCGAGGAGTTCCTGAACGCGGCGCTCGACGAGGGCGGCTTCTGGGACAGCAAGAAGATCATCACCCCCTCGATCGCCAAGCAGTTCGCGGAGCTCGCCTCCGGAGCCGCCAACCCGATCGACGACGTGCGCGGTACGGCGAACTACCGCCGGCACGCCGTCGGGATCATGGCCCGCCGCACGCTCGGCTGGACCTGGGAGTCGTACCGCGGCGAGGGCCGCAGCACTGAGGGAGTCGCATAATGCGAGTGAACTTCACGGTCAACGGCCGTAAGCAGGAAGCGGACGACGTGTGGGAGGGCGAGTCCCTGCTGTACGTCCTGCGTGAGCGCATGGGGCTCCCGGGCTCCAAGAACGCCTGCGAGCAGGGCGAGTGCGGCTCCTGCACCGTCCGTCTCGACGGCGTGCCGGTCTGTTCGTGTCTGGTCGCGGCCGGACAGGTGGAGGGCCGAGAGGTCACCACCGTCGAGGGCCTCGCCGACTACGCGAAGCACCGCGAGAGCGCCCACCCGGGCGGCGGCTGCGCCTCCGGCGCCTGCGGCACGTCCCTCCAGGACGCCCAGCAGTGGAAGGCCAAGGGCCAGGACAGCCAGACGGGCGAGGGCACCGAACTCTCCCCGATCCAGCAGGCGTTCATCGACGCCGGAGCCGTCCAGTGCGGCTTCTGCACCCCCGGTCTGCTCGTCGCCGCCGACGAGCTCCTGGAGCGCAACGACACGCCGTCGGACGCGGACATCCGCGAGGCGCTCTCCGGCAACCTCTGCCGCTGCACCGGGTACGAGAAGATCCTCGACGCGGTCCGCCTCGCCGCGGCCCGCCAGGGAGAGGTGGTCTGATCATGGCCGGCACCACCACGGGCATCCCCGCCAACGTCACCCAGGGTTCGCAGACGCAGGGCGGCGTCGGCGAGTCGATGCTGCGCCCCGACGGCACCCTGAAGGTCACCGGCGAATTCGCCTACTCCTCGGACATGTGGCACGAGGAGATGATCTGGGGCCAGGCCCTGCGCTCCACGGTCGCGCACGCCGAGATCGTGTCCATCGACACCTCCGAGGCCCTCGCCCTGTCGGGCGTCTACGCCGTCCTGACGGCCGACGACCTGCCCGCCGCGAAGAACTACGGCATGGAGTACCAGGACACCCCGGTCCTCGCGTACGGCAAGGTCCGCCACCACGGCGAGCCGGTCGCCCTCGTGGCCGCGGACCACCCGGAGACCGCACGCCGCGCCGCCGCGAAGATCAAGGTCGAGTACCGGGAACTCCCGGTCATCACGGACGAGGCATCCGCGACCGCGCCCGACGCGGTCCTGGTCCACGAGAACCGCGGCGACCACCACGCCGGGCACGTCCCGCACCCGAACATCGTGCACCGCCAGCCGATCATCCGCGGCAACGCCGCCGAGGCCGCCAAGAAGGCCGACGTGATCGTCAAGGGCGAGTACACCTTCGGCATGCAGGACCAGGCCTTCCTCGGCCCGGAGTCCGGCCTCGCGGTGCCCGCCGAGGACGGCGGCGTCGACCTGTACGTGGCCACCCAGTGGCTGCACTCGGACCTCAAGCAGATCGCGCCCTGCCTCGGCCTGCCCGAGGAGAAGGTCCGCATGACCATGGCCGGCATCGGCGGCGCCTTCGGCGGCCGCGAGGACATCTCGATGCAGATCCTCGCCTCCGTCCTGGCCCTGCGCACGGGCAAGCCGGTCAAGATGGTCTACAACCGGTACGAGTCCTTCTTCGGCCACGTCCACCGGCACCCGGCGAAGCTCTACTACGAGCACGGTGCCACCAAGGACGGCAAGATCACGCACATGAAGTGCAAGATCGTCCTGGACGGCGGCGCCTACATGTCGTCGACCCCCTCGGTCGTCGGCAACGCCTCGTCCCTCTCGGTCGGCCCGTACGTCATCGACGACGTGGAGATCGAGGCGATCGGCCTCTACAGCAACAACCCGCCCTGCGGCGCCATGCGCGGCTTCGGCGCGGTCCAGGCGTGCTTCGCCTACGAGGCGCAGATGGACAAGGTCGCCGCGAAGCTGGGCATGGACCCGGTGACGTTCCGGCAGAAGAACGCGATGGAGCAGGGCACGATCATGCCGACCGGACAGCCGGTCGACTCGCCCGCCCCGGTCGCCGAGCTGCTGCGCCGCGTCAAGGCCCGTCCGCTGCCGCCCGTGCGCCAGTGGGAGTCCAGCGAGGGCGCGGACGTCCGCGCGCTGCCCGGCGGTCTGTCGAACACCACGCACGGCGAGGGCGTCGTCCGCGGCGTCGGCTACGCGGTCGGCATCAAGAACGTCGGCTTCTCCGAGGGCTTCGACGACTACTCGACCGCGAAGATCCGCATCGAGGTCATCAACGGCGAGGCCGTGGCCACCGTGCACACCGCCGCGGCCGAGGTCGGCCAGGGCGGCGTGACCATCCACGCGCAGATCGCCCGTACCGAGCTCGGCGTCCAGCAGGTCACCATCGCCCCCGCCGACACCCAGGTGGGCTCGGCGGGTTCGACCTCCGCGGGCCGCCAGACGTACATGACCGGCGGCGCCATCAAGAACTCCTGCGAGATCGTCCGCGAGAAGGTCCTGGAGATCGGCCGGCGCAAGTTCGGCTCGTACCACCCGGCGTGGGCCAACGCCGAACTCCTGCTGGAGGGCGGCAAGGTCGTCACCGACGGCGGCGAGGTCCTCACCACCCTCGTGGAGGTCCTGGAGGACGAGGCGGTGGAGGTCGAGGAGGAGTTCCGGCACCGTCCCACCGAGGCCTTCGACCTGCGGACCGGCCAGGGCAACGGCCACGTCCAGTACGCCTTCGCCGCGCACCGCGCGGTGGTGGAGGTCGACACCGAGCTCGGCCTCGTCAAGGTGATCGAGCTGGCCTGTGCCCAGGACGTCGGCAAGGCGGTCAACCCGCTCTCCGTCATCGGGCAGATCCAGGGCGGCACCACCCAGGGCCTGGGCGTCGCGGTGATGGAAGAGATCATCGTCGACCCGAAGACCGCGAAGGTGCGCAACCCCTCCTTCACGGACTACCTGCTCCCGACCATCCTCGACACGCCGACCATCCCGGTCGACTACCTGGAGCTGGCGGACCCGAACGCGCCGTACGGAGTGCGCGGCATCGGCGAGGCCCCGACCCTGTCGTCCACCCCGGCGGTCCTCGCGGCCATCAGGAACGCGACGGGTCTCGAACTCAACAAGACGCCGGTGCGTCCCGAGCACCTCACCGGCACGTGATCCCTCACTGAGGGTCCCTCACCGAGGGAAACGATCCCCCCGCTCGGGGATCGGCAAGGTTCTCCGAGCGGTGTGCGACTGCCAGGAACGTCACACTTCCGCCGTCCGCACCGCTCGGAGCTCAACTCCCCTCTCCTCTGAGGGAGATGTCGTTCGTCTCGGGCCGTCCCCCGGGTCGTGCAGCCAATGCACCATCCCAAATCCCGCGACTCCGCGGGTGCCCCTGTGAACCTTGGGAGTAGGCACCATGACCCAGTCGTCAGTGGAGCCCAAGACCACCGCAGAGGACGCGGGCCCCGGCTCGCGCGTCCCGGCCGGCAGGTCTTGGCTCGATCGGTACTTTCACATATCCCGGCGGGGATCCACGGTCGCGCGTGAGGTGCGCGGCGGTATCACCACCTTCATGGCGATGGCGTACATCGTCCTGCTCAACCCCCTGATCCTGTCCGGCAAGGACGCGGCGGGGGACACCATGGGCCAGAAGGCCCTGATCACCGCGACGGCACTCGCCGCGGCGGTCACCACGCTCCTCATGGGCTTCGTCGGCAAGGTGCCGCTGGCCCTGGCCGCCGGACTCTCCGTGTCCGGTGTGATCTCCTCGCAGGTCGCGCCCGAGATGACCTGGCCGCAGGCCATGGGCATGTGCGTGATGTACGGCGTGGTGATCATGCTTCTGGTGGTCACCGGGCTGCGCGAGATGATCATGAACGCGATCCCGCTCGCCCTCAAGCACGGCATCACCATGGGCATCGGCCTGTTCATCGCCATCATCGGTCTGGTCAAGGGCGGCTTCGTGCACCCCGGCAAGGCCACCGTGCTCAGTCTCGGCCCCACCGGCGAACTCCAGGGCTGGCCCGTCCTGATCTTCGCCTGCACCCTGCTCCTGATCTTCATGCTGCAGGCGCGCAACACCCCCGGCGCGATCCTGATCGGCATCATCACCGGCACCGTCGTGGCCGTTGTCCTCAACGCCCTCGACGTGATCGACCCCAAGCAGTGGGCGAACGGCGCCCCCGAACTGCACGGCAGCGCGGTCTCGTCACCCGACTTCTCGCTCATCGGCGACGTCGAGTTCGGCGGCTGGGGCGAGGTCGGCGCGATGACGGTCGGCATGATCGTCTTCACGCTGGTGCTCGCCGGGTTCTTCGACGCGATGGCCACCATCATCGGCGTCGGCACCGAGGCCAACCTCGCCGACGAGAAGGGCCGCATGCCTGGCCTCTCCAAGGCGCTGTTCATCGACGGCGCCGGCGGTGCCATCGGCGGCGTGGCGGGCGGCTCCGGCCAGACCGTCTTCGTCGAGTCCGCCACCGGAGTCGGTGAGGGCGCCCGCACGGGCCTCGCCTCCGTCGTCACGGGCCTGTTCTTCGCGGCCTGTCTCTTCTTCACCCCGCTCACCGCGATCGTGCCGCAGGAAGTCGCCTCCGCCGCGCTCGTCGTCATCGGAGCGATGATGATGATGAACGCCCGGCACGTCGACTGGGCCGACCGCGCCACCGCCATCCCGGTCTTCCTGACCGTGGTGCTCATGCCCTTCACGTACACCATCACCACCGGTGTCGCGGCAGGCGTCATCTCCTGGGTCGCCATCAAGATCGCCCAGGGCAAGGCGCGCGAGATCGGCGCCTTCATGTGGGGCCTGACGGTGATCTTCATCGTCTACTTCGCCCTCAACCCCATCGAAGGATGGCTGGGCGTCCACTGAGGCGCTGAGCCCTCCGCACACCCGTAGAGCCTGAGGAGGCCGAGATGCTGGACATCGCCGACGAGCTGAACCGGTGGGTCGAGCAGGGACGTGACTTCGCCGTCGCCACCGTGGTGGCGGTCGGCGGGAGCGCGCCCCGGCAGCCGGGCGCCGCGCTCGCCGTCGACAGCGAGGGCACGGCGATCGGATCGGTCTCGGGCGGATGTGTGGAGGGCGCCGTCTACGAACTGTGTCAGCAGGCGCTGGAGGACGGCGAAACCGTCCTCGAACGCTTCGGCTACAGCGACGACGACGCCTTCGCCGTGGGCCTGACCTGCGGCGGCATCATCGACATCCTGGTGACTCCGGTCCGCGCGGACTCCGCGGCCCGGCCGGTGCTCGCCGCCGCCCTGGCCGCCGCCTGTGCGGGGGACGCGGCAGCCGTCGCCCGGGTCACGTCCGGGCCCGCCGAACTCCTCGGCCGCGCCCTCCTCGTCCGTACGGCGGACCCGGCGGGCTCGTACGAGGGGAGCCTCGGCGGACACCCCGAGCTCGACCGCACGGTGGCGGGCGAGGCCCGCGCCCTGCTCGACGCGGGGCGCACCGCGACGGTGGAGATCGGCGCGGACGGCTCGCGGTGCGGTCAGCCGCTGGTGGTCCTGGTCGAGTCCAGCGTCCCGCCGCCCCGCATGATCGTGTTCGGCGCGATCGACTTCGCGTCGGCACTGGTGCGCATGGGCAAGTTCCTCGGCTACCACGTGACCGTGTGCGACGCCCGGCCCGTCTTCGCGACGCCCACCCGCTTCCCCGACGCCGACGAGATCGTCGTCGACTGGCCGCACCGGTACCTGGAGCACACGGAGGTCGACGGCCGCACCGTGCTCTGCGTCCTCACCCACGACGCCAAGTTCGACGTGCCGCTGCTGCGGCTGGCCCTGCGGCTGCCCGTCGCCTACGTAGGGGCGATGGGATCGCGCCGCACGCACGAGGACCGCAACGTCCGCCTGCGCGAGGTCGGCGTCACCGAGCTGGAGCTGGCGCGCCTGCGCTCGCCCATCGGCCTGGACCTGGGGGCCCGTACGCCCGAGGAGACCGCCCTGTCGATCGCCGCGGAGATCGTCGCGAACCGCCGGGGCGGCACCGGGGTCTCCCTCACCGGGGCGCACACCCCCATCCACCACGACGGCTCGCGCGAGCTCTCCGGGCGGATCGGCTCGGTCGCCTGAGGCCGCGTTTGCGTGACACTCGTCCAGGCCCCTTCCGGCTGCCCTTCACCTCCCCGCGTCACGATCGGCGCACGGCAGAGCGGCTCACCGTCATCGACCCTGCCGGGCGTGAACTCCACGCGGAATCCGAGCGGTCGCGGGTGCTCGGCAGCGCCGCGCCCGTCGAACTCCCCGACGGCATCACGATCCTCAAGGGGGACGCGATCCTGACCTCGTTCGGCGCCGCGGGCCACGATCCGCTGCGGCACGGCGAGAGCGCGGGCCGCTTCGACATCACCCGCGCCGACAAGGAACACCTCGCCTTCGGGCACGGCGTGCACCACTGCGTGGGCGCCCCGCTGACCCGCATGGAGGCGGCGATCGCGCTCCCCGCGCCGTTCGACCGGTTCCCCGGGCCGCGGCTCGACGGGACGAGGCCGGCGCCGCCCGTCGAGCCCTTCATCGCGGACGGCTTCAGCGCGGTGCCGGTCCGGCTGTGATGAGGCGGTCCGCGGCCCGGCCGAACATCCGCCGGGCCACGGACGACAGCACCCCGTCGCACAGCGCGGGCAGCCACCGCACGCGGAGGTCCTCACGCCACACCACCGCGGAGCCCCGGTCCGCGGCGGGATACACCTCGATCTCCGCCCAGCCCGTCACGAACGTCCCGCGCTTCTCCAGCCGGAGCCGCCCGGGCGCGGTGCCGTCCGGCGGGCACCACTCGACGACCTCCATCACGTCGTCGAAGCCGACGGGACCGAGCGCGCTGCGCGCGACGAAGACCGTGCCCACCTGGGTGGGCGGGGGAGTGCGGACGCTGATGCGGGTGAGCGGGGCGACGTCGCCGTGCCGCTCCCACGTGGTCAGCCGGCGCCACGCCTCGTCGGCGGGCAGGGCAGTGTCTCGGGTGATCTGGAAGATGGCCACGCCTCCGAGCGTGCCAGACGCGCTCCCGCCGGACCGCCCCTAGCGATAGACCTTGCCCGGCTCCGCCTTGCCCGGCGCGAGGAGCTGGGGGACCGTCACGAAGACGTAGCCGCGCTTCTTGAGGCCGTCGATGACGCCGGGGACGGCAGGCACGGTGCCCTTGTAGATGTCGTGCAGCAGGATGATGCCGTCCCGCTCGGTCTGGTCGAGGACCCGCTTCTGGATCAGCTTGGAGTCATTGGTCGTGTAGTCCTTCGCGGTGACGGACCACAGGATCTCGGAGAGGCCGAGCTCCTTGGAGAGCTTGTTGATGTCGTCGTTGGTGCGGCCCTGCGGCGGGCGCATCAGCGTCGGCTTCTTGCCTATGAGCTTCTCTATCGCCTTGTTGGGGCGCTCCAGCTCGCTGCGCGCCTCCTTCGCGTCGATCTTCGTGAGGATCTTGTGCGACCAGGTGTGGCTGGCGACCTCGTGCCCCTCGGCGTCCATCTGCTTCACGAGCTCGGGGTACTTCTCTATGTGGTTCTTGCCGAGCGTGAAGAAGGTGGCGTGGACCTCCTTCTCCTTGAGGATCTTGAGCAGTCTGGGCGTGTTCTCGCTGGGGCCCGCGTCGAAGGTCAGCGCCACGCACTTGGCCTTGCGGCAGTCGACGGTGCCGAACTTCCCCTGGTCCGCGGCCTTCGCCTCCGCGCCGTCCTTGCGCACGGTGCTCGGCGAGGTGGTGTCGAGCTTGGTGCAGCCGGTCAGCGCGAGGGCGAGAGCCGCCCCCGCCGCGAGGACGGGGGCGGTGCGACGCAACCTCGTGGCCGAGTGCGTCGTCTTGGATGAAGATGGCGTGTTCATGGGGCGCATGCGCCCACTATACACAGGGCGTATACACCTGATTCATAGTGCCATCCGCCAGGGGAAAGCCCAGGTCAGGGCGGTTCAGACCGGAATCACCCGGATCGAGGGGTGGATGGCGGTGTTCAGGTACAGCCGCTCCTTCTTGTTCTCCTGCTCCAGCTCCATCACGAGCCGGTACCGGTACAGACCGGGCTTGGCGGTGCTCATCACCGTGCCCGCCCAGTAGTAGTAGACGGGGGTGTACTTGTCCCGCATGCGGTCGGGCATCCCGTAGATCTTCAGTTCGTTGAAGATCCGCCGCTCCGCCACGTCCTCCTCGTCACCGAGCTCGGTGTCGAGGAAGACGATGTTGTTGATCTTCGGCATGGGCGGCCAGGTGCCGTCGAGCCGCTTCTCCATGTCGATCGGGCGCACGATCCAGTTGATGACCTGGCCCTGCTTGCACACCGTCTCCAGCGACGACGTGCCCTGGCCCTTGCCGCCGATGCTGTTGTCCATCATGTACATCGCGTCGCTCAGCGAACCCGTCGCCGTCGCCCGCTCCATGTTGATGAGCGTCACGATGTTGAGCTGGACCGAGTTCAGCTGACCGGGGTTCTGCTTCTCCACGCCGCTGCGCGTAGTGGTGCTCACCGTGCCTCCTTCGCGTACACCGTCATGACTGCCCGGTCCCTAGCCGACGAGGGACGACGACAGGGTGGTGGTGATCGGTTCGTCCCGCGTGCCGAGCCTGAACTTGATCTGGTACGTGATCGGACCGGCGTCCTTCTTCACCGTCCCGGTCCAGTACGCGACGTCGGTGCCGGGGTACACCTTCCGCTCCGGCTCGCAGATCTCGCTGTCGATGATGATGTCGTCGATCGCGACGAACGCCTCGCACTCCAGCGCGAGACAGTTCCACAGGATCTGGTCCCCGCGCCGGGCCTTCGTCTGCAGCTCCTCGGTGCCGAACCCCGTGGACCCGCCGGACTTGTTCGTGTCGTACATGTACAGATGGCCGTTCATGTTGCCGGCCGCGAGCGCGCCGACGGCGTCCACGACGGCGGTGATCGAGATCGGCCGCTTCACGGCGGCTTCCCGCCTCGGCTTGGTGGTCATCCGTGCCTCCTCTTCCGGTGGTGGCTCAGGCGTCGCGGCCGGGGCGCGCGGCAGGGGGGATGGGCAGCTGGCCGATGCCCGCCTTGGTGAAGGCGTTGCGCCGCGGCTCCGAGGTGATCTTCAGGGACGACGCGCACGTCAGGTTCACCGGATCCCACCGGAGTTCGCCGTTCGTCTGCGCCAGCTTGTGCAGCTGGATGCGCATCATGTACGAGTACGTCCCCGGACGGGACGTGTCGACCGTCGCCGACCAGTACCAGCCGTCGGTCACCATGTCCGGCGAGCCGTACTCCGCCGGGTACATGATCTTCGAGTCCACGGCCTCGCCGTAGATGTCGGTGATCACCGGCGCCGGGTAGCTCGCCGCGGCCGTCGCGTCCTCGGTGACGACCTGGCCCATGACGTCCACGATCTTCTGCCCGGACATCCGGCCCCGCGTGCGCCGCGTGGTCTTGACCCGGGTGCCCACATTGCGCCGGATGCGGTTGAGCTCGGCTGCCGCGTCGGCGCTCGGCACCGTCGACTTGGCCGCCAGCTCCGTCAGTTCGGCGAGGGCGTCCTCGTCGGTCTGCCGGGCCCGCTCGACCTCGTAGCCGCGCGGCACGGTCGGCGGGATGGAACCCAGGCTGTACGGCAGCCAGTTGAGCACCTGCTCGCTGGCCTGGGAGCCGTCCCGCCAGTAGGAGCCGTTGATCGCGGTCACCAGCTCGCCGGTCCCCTGATTGTCGGAGCCGTGCAGCTTCATGTTGTCGAACAGGTAGGTGTTGCCTTCGAGCGTGCTGGACGCCAGCGCGTTGCCGACGTCCACGAGCACGATGATCGCCAACTGTTGGGGCATGATTCCGCCTTCGTCGTCGTTCCCGGCTTTGCCGTCGTCGTGCCGGCCGCTACTGGCACATCAACGCGGGTGAATCGATGGACATGACGCTGTTGGAGCCCTCGTACATCTGGAGTTCGAGCCGGTACCGGTAGGGCACGCCCGGTGTCATCCAGTGCGGCACCACCCCGGTCCACACGTCGAGGTCGAGCTTGTCGCCCTCCTGCTCCTGGCCTTGGGCCGACTGTCCGTGAGCCGGTCGGCCCTGGGTTCCCTGGCCCTGGGGCGTCTGCCCCTGAGCCCCGGCGCCCGCGCCCCCGGGCGGGGTCGTGGCGGGCCCCGACGCGGCCGCGCCGTTGTGCCCGCTCGCCGGCATGAACGAGATGTTCTTGATCTCGACCGGCGTCTGCAGGTCCAGGGCGAGCGCGGTCCAGGAGACGACCTGGCCGGGCTTGACGACGGTGACGAGGTCCGCCGTGCCCTGATGAGTGCTGTCGAATGCCCCGTCGTCCACCATGCAGAGGTTGCCGTCGAGCAGCGTCTTGACCGACAGCGCTCCGATGACGTCCACGACGGCGATGATGTTCACCTGCGTTTTCATACCGCTCCTGTTCATTCCACTCCCTGCCTAGCCGCGGTCCCGGACCAGCGGGACCTTTCCGACGGCGGTCCGCTCGATCTCCGCGGACAGCCTGGGCACGAACTTGAGCTGGAGGGTGTATCCCGTCTTCTCGATCGACGCGGCGTTGGCCTCGCCGTGGTTGAACAGCGAGAGGGCGCGCGGCAGTGCGTTCACGAACACCTGCTGGAGCCCGTAGGGGCCGAGCACGGAGTCGGCGCGGTAGCTCAGGCCCAACACGTCGTCGACCGCCGCGTACAGAGTGATCGTCTTGCCCTCGCGGTGGTTGACGAACTGGATGTCGTGCGCCACCGCGTCCAGGTCCACCACCTCGGCGGCCTTCAGCTCCTCGCGCAGCGCCGCATAGGCCCGCGCTCCCGAGTACTGGCTGTCGTTGAGGTGCAGTACGTCCCCGGTGCGGCCCGCGAACTCGAACTGCCGGGTCTTCAGACCGGGCCCGTCCGTGCGGGGCCGGTGGATCATCCGGTCGCCCAGCTTCAGCCGCAGCAGCGGTGTCTCGTGCGCGTGCAGCCGCGTGACGACGAGCTCGCCCTCCTCGCCCTCGGGGACCTGGCGGCCCTCCTCGTCGACGATCTCGATGAAGTGCAGGCCGGGCACCGCGGACAGGTGGGGCGACGCGGCGTCGAGCTGCAGGCCGATCGTCTCCGCCTGGGTGGCGGCGAAGTAGCTGAGGATCGAGAGGTTCGGGTACAGCGCCTGGAGCTCCACCCGCTTGCGCTGCGGAAGCACGCCGCTGCCGTACAGGGCGACGCGGAAGCTGTCGCGGTACTCCTGGCGCATGCCCGCGCCGAGTTCGGCGAGGATCGCGATGCCCGCCGAGATCCCCATCAGGGCCTTCGGGCCCCGGTAGGAGAACATGTGCTCGAGGACGGGGGCCGTGACGGGGCCCGCGCCGACGTAGTTGACGCCCGGCACGTGCTGCAGCACACCGCCGACCATGGTGCCGCTGCTCCACATCTGGTAGTCGGCCAGGGTGGTGAAGAGCCACTTGGGATCGCTGCCCGCCAGGTGCCGGGCGAGTTGATAGGCCCCCATGAAGCGGCCCGCGATCTCGTAGGTGTCCTTCAACTCCCGCAGGGAGTAGACGACTTCGAGCGGCATTCCGCCACTGGTGCCGCCGCTCGCGACGATCTCGAACTCGCCGCGGGTGAGGGGCACCACCATGCCCGGCCGCGTGTCCATGAAGAAGTCGCGCTGGACGTCCTTGTCCGACAGCGGGATGCGCTGCCACTCCTCGTACGTCGCGGGAGCGTGCGGGACGCCGGCGCCGCGCAGCCGCTCCCGCCACAGCGGGTTGAGCATCACGGTGTTCACCATCTGCTGGAGACGGCGCAGCACGACCGCGTCCTGGATCTCGTGCGGGATCTCGCTGTACAGCGTCTGGCAGACCCGCTCGCACTCGCGCATCTTGCTCGCGAACGAGGGGAGCACGGTGACGGCTTCGACGGACTCCGGCTGCAGTTCCCAGTCGGGGATGAGCCAGTTGGCCAGTTCGCGGGCGCCACCCGGAGCCGGTGCGGGCGGTGGAACATGAGGTACCTGTGGAGCGTGAGATGTACTCAACATCCGTCCCCTCTACGCTTTTTCCGTTCCCTCTTCTCCGTCGAGCAGGTCCTGCGCCGTCCTTTTGATTTCGGAAAGCAGCATCCGGAAGTGCTCGCCGGTGATCTGGTGGTTCATCATGACCACGCGCAGTGCCGCCACCCCGTCGAGGTTCACCTTGGAGATGAAGAAGTTCCCCTCGAATTTGATGCGGTTCCTGATGGCGATCTGCAGATGGTGCACGTCCTTCTTCTGGAGTCGCCTGCCGAGTTTCTCTTCGAGATTGGCCGGGTGGTAGCGGAAGCAGAGGATGTTGGCTTCCGGGCGGTGCAGGGTCTCGAAGTCAGGGTCGGCCCGTACGGCGTCGTGGGCCTCCTGCGTCAACTGGCAGAGATACTCGATTTTCTCCGCGAACAGGGCCCGTCCGTAAATGGCCCACAGCGCCCACAGTGTCATGATCATGGGACGCTTCGTGCACTCGAAGTTCTTGCCTCCGCTGTCGAATGCGGTATAGACGTCCTGCTCCTCGTCGAAGACGTAGCTGGCCTTCTGCCGGAATGCCGAGAGGGCGGTCTCCTTGTTCCGGTAGAAGAGCATCGTGCAGGGCGCGGGCACGAACATCATCTTGTGCGCGTCCCAGGTCAGGGAATCCACCTTCTCGATCCCCCGCAACTTGTCGCGGAGCGCGTCCGACACCAGCAGGCTCGCGCCGTGCGCGCCGTCGATGTGCAGCCAGATGCCCTTCTCCCGGGCCACCTCGGCGAGTTCGTCGATCGGGTCGAAGGCGCCCACCGACGTGCTGCCCGCGGAGGCGACCATGCAGAACACCTTGAGGTTCTGCCGCTCGGCCGCTTCGAGGGTGGCGCGCACCTCGCCGGGGCAGATCTGCTGCTGCCGGTTGAGCGGCAGGCGCACGAGCTGTGCGTCGCCGATGCCGAGCACACCGGCCGCCCGCGCCACGCTGTAGTGCACGTCCGCGCCCACGGCGATGGCGGGCCGGGGCTGGCCGCGCACCGCCGAACCGCCCTGTGACCAGTACCCCGGCAGCTTTTCGTTCCTGGCCGCGAGCAGCGCGGTCAGATTGGCCAGCGAGCCGCCCGATGTGGTGATCATGGTGAAGCGGTCCGGGTCCCACCCGATGAAGCGGTTCAGCTCGTCGGCCATGATCCGCTCCACGGCGTTGGGCAACTGGCCCGCCTCGTAGAACGAGGACGGCTGGTTGACCACGGAGCTGACGAAGTCGATGACGCCGGCGAGCGGGACGACTCCGGAGAACTGCCGCCCCATGTACCCGGGGGAGTGGACCTGGATCCCGGTCCGGACGTACAGGTCGATGATGCCCGCCAGTCGCTCCTCGTCGAAGGCGGCGATCTTGTCGTGCTCGGTCGTCATGAGGGCCCTCGCGGCCTGCGAGAGCCTGGCCGGCTCGATCAGTTCGAGGCCTCTGATCGAGATGTCCGACAGGTGTTTCTCCAGCTTGGCGAGAGCCGTTTCCGAGTTCTCCCTGAACTGCTGCGGATCGAAAGCGTCCAGCAGGAGTGCGCTCCGATCGGACAGTAGGCCACTCCGTTCCGATCCGGGATCACTCGAGCGAGATTCCGTCACTAGGGTCCCCCCTTGGAAATGCCCCGTGTACCCGACATGGTTTTTCCGCTGCGCGCCGAACGGGTGGAGGCGGACCTTTCGTAGGCGTCGCGGCAAAGACTTGCCGTCCGGCTGATCAAACCGGACGGCACTTCCTTTTCAGGCGGCGCGCGTTCGGCGCAGGCCGCACGGATTCCCCCTCGAAGATTCTGCGCAGCTGTCATCTCCCCGGCATGGTCAGTGCCTGCCCCCACAGCGACCACCGTAGGCGTCGTCCATTAATCGAGAAATCGAAAGTCCGAGTTCTGTCCGAAAGGGAGCGCGGACCATCTGATGGTTCGTCACTCAACAGTTGTCACACCCGCAACCGTAGGCCTCGGAGGCTCCAGAGGGGCTCCTCGTTTTTCGGACACCATGCTTCCGGCATGTGCGCGACGGATAGGCGAAAGGGCAGGACCGGAGACGGCCGTCCGGCGGTGCAAGGGCTTTTCTGCCAACCTCGGCCGGGGTCGCGGGGGAGCCCTTGCCGTCCTCCCGGGGCGTCCCGATCGGGGCGGATATTTCCCGCTCCGTCACGACGATCCGGCCACGCGGACGATGTAGCGGCCGGATGTTCGAATGGCGCGGAAGGGTGTGCCGCCGCGACTTCGGGGTGCGGTGACCGTGTCGGCGGGTGTCGCCGGGACGGCCACCGCTCCTCCCCCGGCGGGTGGGCGTGCCGGGGCGGGCGGCACGCCGTGCGGTGGCGCTGGGTTCAGCGGCTCGTGGCGTCGGACGGTTCGCAGCGGTAGAGGGTTTGCGCGGGTGCCCTTGGGGTCTTGGGGGTCTTCGGGTTCTTCGAGTTGCTGCCGCCGGTCGCTCCGTACGCCCGTGGATCGACCCCGGCGCAGGCCGACGCGACCCAGGCGCTGATCTTCGACGTCCTCGTGCCCTCGCCGGTGACCAGGGCGAAGCGGAGGTCGCCGGTGGCGACGAGGTGCCGGTACTCGGCGAGGGTGACGGGCTCGGCGTGCAGTCCGCCGAGCGGCAGGACCGGCGTGCCCGCCGCGTAGACGTACGGGGCCGAGGCCTCCCAGGTCTCGGTGGACAGCGTGTACTTCGCGGCGCCGTCGCGCTTCTCGACGTATCCGAGGAGCCTGCTCTGCTCCTTCGTCGGCGAGGTGCGGACCCTGACGTCGGCCGCGCGGACGGTCCGTTTTCCCGTCGAGATCCGGGTGTCGTTGCCCGGCCCGGCGTAGGCGTCGACCGCGCTGCCTCCGTACCGTTCGTCCAGCACGGACAGCGACCACGTCGTCGGCGCGGCGAACATCGCGACGCAGGCGGCGAGCAGCCCGCCGAGCGCGACCCTGCGCCGGGCCTTGCCGGTGCTGAGGGCGACGACGGCGGCGAGCGCGGCCGCCACCAGCAGCGGGACGAGCCAGGGGGCGAAGTCGGCGTGCTGTGCGGCCAGCCGGACCGTCCAGGCGGTCTCGACCACGACGACCGCGGGCAGGACCCAGACGCGGGCCGTCCCCCGGGCCGCGGCACGGTGGGAGCGCCACAGGGTGACGGTCCCGGCGGCGGACAGGGCGACGAGCGGGGGCGCGAGGACGGCCACGTAGGCGGTGTGGGGAAGGTTGCCGAGGGCGCTGAGCACGGCGGCCGCGGTGACGAGCCAGGTGCCCCACATCAGATGACCGGCCCGCCCCGGGTGGGTGCGGGAGGCCTTGCGGTGCCGTACGAGGCCCATCACGAGGGAGATGAGGGCGAGCGGGTACAGCCAGGCGATCTGGGGTGTCAGACGGGGGCTGCGCAGGAGCTTGAGCCACAGGTCGGCCCTGGAGGGGGACTTCGGGCCGATCCGGCTTCCGGCGGTTGCGGCGTCGGCCGACTGCCCCTGGGAGGGGCCGCCCGACGGGCGCGGTGCGGGTCCGGGTGCCGGTGTCGCGCCGCGCCTGTCCCGGCCCGCCCCGTCCGGTCCCGTTCCCGTGCTGTCGCCGGTCGTCGGGGGCGTGCGGGTGGACGGCGTGTGGCTGGACGGCGGGCGGGTGGGGCCGCCGTTGCCCCAGAGCCCGTTGCCGCTGACCGGGGCCGCCCCGTCGACCAGTCCCGCGTGCAGCCGGTTGAAGCCGTTGTAGCCGAAGACCATGGCGGCCGCGCTGTTGTCGGTCGAGCCGTCCGCGTACGGGCGGTCGCGCTCCGGCGTGAACGTCATCAACGCCACCCACGACAGTGACACCGAGAGCATCACCGCGCCCGCCAGGGCCAGTTGACCGATCCTGCGCCGCAGCCGGACCGGTGCCGCCACGAGATAGCCGGTGCACAGCGCGGGCACGACGATCCAGGCCTCCATCATCTTGGCCTGGAAGCCGAGCCCGATCCACAGCGCGCTCAGCAGCAGCGAGCGCAGCCGGGCGGATCCGACCGCCTTCTGGTACTGGTCGGCGGCGAGCACGAGGCACATCGTGACCGAGCCGTCGAGCATCGCGTGGCCGAACATGGAGGCCGCCACGGGCGTCACCGTGAGCAGCCCCGCGGCGAGCAGTCCGGCGGCGGGCCCCTGCCAGCGGCGCACCAGCCGGTACATCACCAGCACGGAGATCACGCCCATGACGCACTGCGGCAGTGCCAGTGCCCAGTCGTGGAAGCCGAAGATCCGCGCCGAGAGCGCCTGCGGCCACAGGAAGCCGCCGATCTTGTCCAGGGTGAGCGTGGCGGACGGATCGAGGCTGGTGAACAAGAACGCCTTCCAGCTCACCGACATGCTGCGCGCGGCAACCGAGTAGTACGGGGCGAAGCCGCTGCTCGTGATGTTCCACGTGTAGAGCAGGGCGGCGAGGCCGGCGATGCCGAGGAGCGCGGGCCTGGCCCACGGGGGCTGGCCCGCGGGCGAGCGCCAGAACCACAGTCGGCTCCGGGGCGCCCGGTCCGGCGAGGGCCGGGGCGCAGGGGGCGCGCTGGTCAGGGAGGTCATGCCCCTTGCTTCTACCGGTACGGGATTGTCCGGGGTCGGACGCCGAGCACCGGACATCAAGCTCCGGACATCAAGCTCCGGACATCAAGCTCCGGACATCAAGCTCCGGACATCAAGCTGCGGACATCAGGCTCCGGACAACATGACGGCGTGGCCCCCGGCCGTCGGACGGCGTCAGCGCACGCAGGCCCTGCGGGGCCACTCGCCGCCCGGGGCGTTGAGATAGCGGGCGCGTTCCGCCCGGCTGAGATCCCTGCGCAGCGAGCGGCAGATCCGGTCGACGGCCTCGTCGGTGCCGCGGAGCACGCTCCACAGCCGCAGCGTGCCGTCCTCGCCGCCGCTGGCGACGGTGTGTCCGTCCGGGCTGAACGCCACGGCCCACACGGCCCCTTCGTGCCCGGTCAGGACGGAGTTCTGGAGCCCGGTCGCGGCGTCCCACAGTCGCACGGTTCCGTCCCGGTCCCCACCGGCGACCGTCCGCCCGTCGGGGCCGAACGCCACCGACTGGGCGCCGCGACGGTTGCCGGTCAGCGTGGCGCGGGCCGTGCCCGTGGCCGTGTCCCAGAGCCGCACCGTGCCGTCCTCGCTGCCTCCGGCGACGGTGTGTCCGTCCGGGCTGAACGCCACGGTCCGGACGGGGGACCCGGTGCCGGTGCGGAAGGCACGGGTCTTGCCGGTGGCGGCGTCCCACAGTCGAAGGGTGCCTCCGTCGCCCCCGATGGCGAGGGTGTGTCCGTCGGCCCCGAACGCCACGGACCAGACGGATTCCCGCTGCCTCTCCGACATGCCGCGGGGCTCACCGGTCTCCGCGTTCCACAGCCGTACGTCGCCGCCTCCGCCGTCGTGGCCACCGTCACCACCGGCCGCGACCGTGCGCCCGTCAGGGCTGAACGCCACTGAGCGAACAGCTCCTTGATGCCCTGTCAGCACACTTCGCGTCCTGCCGGTCGCGGCCTCCCGCAGCCGTACGGTCCCGTCGTCGCCGCCGCTGGCCAGAGTGCGGCCGTCGGGGCTGAACGCCACCGCCCGCACGCCTCCTTGGTGCCCCGTCAGCATCCTCCGCGTCCTGCCGTTGGCCGCGTCCCACAGGCGTACCGTGCCGTCGCGGGCGCCACCGGCCACCGTGCGCCCGTCCGGACTGAACGCCACCGCCCGTACGGCGCCCTGCCGACCCGGCACCGTGACCCGCTCCCTGCCGGTCGACACCGCCCACAGCCGCACCGTGCCGTCACGTCCGCCGCTGGCCACCGTGGACCCGTCCGGTCCGAACGCCGCGGCGGGCACCGAGCCCCGGTGCCCGGCCAGCACCGCGCGCAGCGCCCCGGTCGCCGCGTCCCACAGTCGTACGGTGCCGTCGTGCTGGCCGCTCAGCACCGTACGGCGGTCGGGGCTGAAGGCGACCGACTCGGCGTCCCTGCGGCGTTCGGCGAGCGCGCCGCGCTCCTTGCCGGTGGCCACGGCCCACACCCGTACGGTGCCGTCGCGGGCGCCCCCGGTCACCGTCCGGCCGTCGGGGCTGAACGCGACCGACGCCACGGCACCGCGTCGCCCGGTCCGCAGGACCCGCGCCTCGCCGGTCGCCGTGTCCCACAGCCGCACGGTCCCGTCGTCGCCCCCACCCGCGGCTGCCGAGCGCCCGTCCGGGCTGAACGCCAGGGTGCGCAGGGCGCCTTGATGACCCTTCAGCACCCGCCGTTCCGCACCCGAGGCCGCCGACCACAGGTGTACGTTCCCGTCGCGTCCACCGCCCGCCACCGTGCGCCCGTCCGGACTGAACGCCACCGCTCCCACATCGCCCCGACGGCCGGTCGACAGGGTGCGCGACGACCCGGTGGCCGTGTTCCACAGCCGCACGGAGCCGTCGTCCCCGCCGCCCGCGACGGTTCCCCCGTCAGGGCTGAACGCGACTGCGTGCAATCTGCCTTGACTGCCCGTCAGGACCTTTATCGGCTTGCCGGTCGCGGTGTTCCACAGCCGTACGGTTCCGTCCTGGCCGCCGCTGGCCACGGTCCGGCCGTCGGAGCTGAAGGCCACCGCCGTCACCTCGCCCCGGTGTCCGTCCATGCGCTGCTGCAGCGGGAGCGAGGCCGCGGCGAAGAGACCGGCGGTGGCCTCGGCGGTGGGGCGGATCCGGTAGGCGTACACCGCGAGGAGCGCGGCGAGGTCGGAGTCGGCGGAGAGAAGGGCGGTCGACTGCGCGGCGAGCTGCCGGGACAGGGCGCTGCGCTGCTCCGCGACGGCCTCCCGCCGATCGCCCTCGCTGGTCCGGTACTGGTCCCAGGCGAGCAGGCCCGAGAGCAGCGCGAGCAGCAGCAGGACGGACAGGGCGAGGGTGAAGCGGCGCAGCCGCCGTGTGGTGCGCGCCTCGGCGAGCCGCTCGCGCTCCCGGGCGGCGGTGCTGGCGGCGAGGAACTCCCTTTCCAGTACGGTCAGTTCGCTGCCGCCGAAGGGATGGCCCGTGGAGGTGAACGAGTCCTCGGCCGCGTCGAGCCGCGTGCCGCGGTACAGCGCCCCCGGGTCGCGCCGCTCGCGGTCCCACGCGGTCGCCGCGTCGCTCAGCCGCTGGCGCAGCAGCAGCCCCGCCCGGTCCTCGTCGATCCAGTGGCGCAGCCGCGGCCAGGCCTGCAGCAGGGCCTCGTGCGTGAGCTCGACCGTGTCCGTGTCCAGGGTGATCAGGCGGGCCCGGGCCAGCGCGTCGAGGACCGTCCGCACGTCGGCGGGGCCGGAGCCCGGCGGGCCCAGGGAGTCCAGATCGGCGCGGGCCGGTCGCCGTCTGGTGGCGTCGGTGCCCTCGCCGACCGCGACGAGGCGCAGCAGGAGCGCGCGGGCCAGCCGCCGCTGTCCGTCGTCGAGCCCGGCGTGGACCGCCTCCGCCGTCTGGCCCAGGGCATGCCGGATGCCGCCCGCGGCCTCGTACCCGGCCAGCGTGAGCGTGTTCCCGCGGCGGCGCCGCCAGGTCTCGCGCAGCGCGTGGGAGACGAGCGGCAGCACCGTGGCGCGGCCGGTGGCATCGGCGATCACCCGGGCGAGCAGCGCCCCTTCGATCGTGCAGTCCGCGCGTGCGGCGGGTCGGCTGATCGCCCGGCGCAGCTCGTCGGTGGTCATCGGGCCCACCAGCAACTGGGCGTCGCGCATGGCCTCGACGAGCTCCGGGTGCTCTGCGCAGCGGGCGTAGAAGTCGGCGCGCACCCCCAGTACGACGCGCGTCCTGCTGTTGGGCGTCCGGGCCGCGGTGAGCAGGGCGGCGATGAACCGGGTGCGTTCGTGTTCGTCGGAGCAGAGCGTGAAGATCTCCTCGAACTGATCGACGATCAGCAGGAGTTCGGCGTCGTCCGGGCGGTCTGCCAGCGCCTTCAGCACGGTCAGGTGCAAGGCGCGCGGATCCGTCGCGAGGTCCGCGTGCAAGGTCGTCGCGGAGCTGTCGGTGGCGGCGGCGAGACGTGCGGCGCACTCCTCCAAGGGGTGGGCGCCGGGCGCGAGAAGGACGGTGCGCCAGCCGGTCGCGCCCGTGCCCCCGCCTCCGTCGCGCACACGGGGCAGCAGCCCCGCCCGCAGCAGCGAGGACTTCCCCGACCCGGACGCGCCGAACACGGCGAGGAAGTGCCGGGCGCGTACCCGCCCGACCAGGTCGTCGGTGAGCTGTTCGCGCCCGAAGAACCAGGCGGCGTCCTCCGGTTGGAACGCAGCGAGACCCACGTACGGCCCCCGCTGCTCCGGCCCCTCGGCGCCGAGGG